>NZ_JBFROV010000002.1:0-25299 GCF_041471725.1 Vibrio sp. 10N.261.51.F12
CAGCCTTGAAAGAAACAGTGCGCTTTGTGGATTAGTAATATAGCTACTATACAAACACTCTTTATATGAGCATTACTAGCAGTACAACACTCAGTAGCCACACTACTGATGCATACCGTACATGTTGATTAGTCAGCTAAGATCTCTAGCCATAGGCAATAGAGATTCACTCACTGCTAAGGCAGAACAGTTTTATGTAAATTGTTACGCATCATTCTCTTTCTATGTGAAATCAAACAACACAGGAGAGATTTTCATGAACATGTTTCAATTTGCTCAAATCCCAGCTCAGTATGGTTCTTTAAACCAACGTCACCTTGCCCGTATCAATGACACTGTTATGGGTGCATTAGACGTTCAACCAAGGTTAGTTTTTATAAGGTGCGACTTGCACGAGCCGAAGGAGTATAGCCTTTCTGAAAATTCGTTAGAGTGGGATGCGCCGATGTTTTTTGTGAATGCAAACGTAGATATGTTTAAACGTTTTTTTGCTTCATTTAAGGCACAGGTTGACACGTACATGCGCAATAGAGCTATTCAAGGAAAGCGATTATATAAAACCTGTTATGTGAATTACATATGGGTGAGGGAGCTGAGTAAGAGTGGTCGAGTTCATTATCATGTGGTACTTATTCTGAATAAAGACCTCTTTTATAAAAAAGGGAGTATGAATCATTCAAAGAGTTTAGTTTGGAAAATCAAACAAGCATGGGCTAGTGCTTTAGGGATGATGGTAGAAGAAATCGAGGGACTGGTGCATATTTCTGAAGGGAAGCCCAATACCTTGGGTGGTGATCGCACTACTGTTAAATTTCAGGAAAAGCTGGGGTTATTAGCGAAAGCGTTAGCCTACTTGGCAAAAGAAAAGACCAAAGCATATGGTGACGGTCGCCGTAATTTTGGATGCAGTAATCCAAGGAAGGGATTGATTTAGATTCTAAAGACACTTTGAGCCAGAATTGCACTCTGGCTCATTAGTATACAAAGTGACTTAAGATGCACTGATATGAAATACGGTAGCTTGGTTACTCTGAAGGCTGTTGTAAATCACTTACAAGCTCCTCTGTAGGAACAGAATCATAGCAATCTCTTTTATTTTTTAACTTATCTAAAAGGTAATCGTTCGATAAACGAAAGTCACTTGCTATAGTTGCCCAAGTTTTAACGTACCCCTTGATGACAGGACTTTTTTGACTAAATACTAAACCAGAATCGTTATGTATTTCAGAAGTGTCCCATGCTTTAGTTATCCCATTGTCTGTCGAGGATATTTTTCTACCAACCAGAATTAACTCAAAACGCATGTTCTGATGACTAAACCCAGGGTGTGCCGCTATGATATCAGCGTAGTCTTCTAACTGCCTTAAGTGCTTCTTATTGAGAGATACACCTGGTCTTTTAATTTCAATGATGGTGCACTTATAAAAAGGTTTACCGTTTTCGTATTCTTTTCTTTTACGCGCAAGAAATAGGTCGACTTGCCTCCTGACTCCTTCAACATCAAGGCCAAGCTCAATATCTTCAGGATCAATATCGTTTTGGGAAAGATCTTCAAACTTACTAACTTGCACCCTCAATCGAGTTGCTGTTTTTTGAAAGTCATCTTCTTCTGCGCCAATTAGAGAGTGTTGTTCACCAAACAGCCAAGTGTTAGCTTCAATAATCTTCTGTAAATGTGGTGTTTCTAATACGTCTTTATAATTATTGAGCATGATATGCTCGATCTGATCAACAACAATCTCTCTTCGTTGAAGTACTTCAATAGTACTAATAATGTTGTCGAGTGTAGTTCTTTTGAGTACGTCAGTGAGGCGTTCAAGCTTGCCTTTATCTAAGTCAATAATTGATTCTAGTAAATCTAGCAAAGTATCGTTTTCATTCGATACGAGAAGCTTGTCTAACAAAGATATTATAATTTTTAAGGGCTTTTTCTTTACGTTGTTGAAAATCTGAGGGTCTGCAATCCAAACTTCACGAACAACTGACTTAATGTTATCTAACCGCCACTCGGCATCATTTTTGTTCAAGTTTGCATATTTGGGAAAGTAGCCATCTTGAACATATTGTTCTAATTTTTGATCGATTTGATTTCTAATGAACTCTACGTAAAGCTCGTTTCCTATCTGTTTTACGCTTTTGAGCAGTTGATTGTAAACGGCACTATTTGGGTTAGCGGGCGTCAATTCATTCCCATCGAAGTCGAGCGAAGTACAGTGTTTATCAAAACGGTTCACCCAATCGCCTTGGATGTATGCACTAAGGTAGAAACCGGCTTTACGATTGAAAGATGTATTATCTCGATATAATACTCTTCCATTGGAGTGTACTAAGTAAAACTTTGAGTTCTCTCCTTCAGGTTTGTCTGTCCATAAGAAAAATGAGACTTGAAGCATTTCATTGTCAATTTCGATTGGAACCGACTTTTGTGTACATTGAGGTACTGCGATCTCTTGCTCGTTGAGGAATAGCTTTAAGTTTTTGTTAAGTGCTAATCGCCACCCAAAAACTTTCTGAAGCATTGAATACAAGTGCTCTTGAACAGGTAAGTTATGAGTAAAGTTATAAAGTTCAACATAAGTTCCTTGACCATGAACAACAACATCGCTCTTCTGGCTATCTACTGGAAGGTTGCTATCCAGATTAAAGTGCTCTAAGTCTTCAGCACCAATCGAGATTTTGATATCTTTCCCATTGAAGCGAGAATACCAATCAGCATTGTTACACAGTAGGTGAAATGCCAACCTTCCTCTACCATGAGCACCTTGAGTATCATCGTCACCAACTTTCTGGGAATCATTAAAGCGAGAGAAATGCTTATCCGTCTGGGATGCATCAATGCCATGTCCGTTATCTATAACAGCGACACTATTAGTTCCTATAACTTCTTCAGTGATAACCTTTACTATTGTAGCTTTTGCATCGAACCCGTTAGCCACCAACTCAAAAATCGCTTGTTCACGATTCTTCTCGTATTTCTTAAAATGCTTTTTTATACCCGCGGTATTTATCCGCGTTGTTCTAATATTTGAGTTTTCCATAGCCAAGCCCCTGACGATCTTTGGAGATCATTCTTTAAGTACTTTAATTCTAACCGAAGTAGTATCAACATATCCTTGATGAAATCAATGTTGATTATGCCACTCTTAAGCTCTTATTTGAGAATAATTTGATAGCAACATTGTAAACACTCGCGCTCTTTCAATGATTTGATAACTAACCACAATCTTGTTTAAAACCCCCTTAACCGCTGAAGTATCTCTAGTTTTAGGCAGAACGCAGATACTTTCAATTATGAACAGTTCAGTGCAAAAAAGAGATTGATATCAATCTCTTCAATAACGTAGATGTAGATCCTACGTTATTGTGCTATCACTGCGTTGAAACTTACGTGCGATCCATTATTGAACTTCACTCTCAATCCGACTAACTGGACGAGAGTTGAGTTTAACTACTTTAGGAAGTTGCCCTTCGCTCATCCATTTGTAAATCGTTGAACGAGCTAAGCCAGTTATCATGGGGACCAAGCTGGTGGTGTAACGGCGTTTGGTTCTGTGTTCATAACACTAATTCTCTAAAGTCATTATCAATATCTTCTTGTGTCACACCAATGTAGCGCAACGTTACGCCTTCGGAACTATGGCGAAGCATTCGCATCACTCGTGCAATGTTCTTGGTGCTTTTGTAGAGGTGGTAGCCTCTGGTCTTTCGCATTGAGTGAGTCCCCAACGGAAAGCTAATCTCTTCACCAATCGATGAGAACGCTTGGCTAACAGCCCGACGACTCAATGGGTTAGCAGCTTTGTTTATTGCTTGCTGATTTCGGTAAGATTGGAATAGGTAGATGTGGTGGGGGTTCTCCTTTTTAATGCGGTGGATGATTTCTAAGCTTCTTGGATTCAATGCAATCTGGGCCACTTTGCCCGTTTTAGATTCACAGATGGTTAAACGGTCTTCTTCAATGTCATTGAACTTAATTGCCAGTAAATCAGAAATCCGCAAAGCGAGATTAATACCAACATTCCAGATGTCTGACATTTGCTTACTATGCCGTATTTCTAATAAGTGGCCGATGAGCTGAATCGTGTCACGGTTTTTGACCGCTTGAACTTCTGCCATAACGCAGCTTCCTTTTTTCGATGAAAATGATGATTAGAGGAACTTCAAAGCAGGTCAGAAACGAAAAGCCTTGTTCCATAAGGGGTGGCAAGTTCCCAAATTGCTAAAATGGGAACTTGGATGCTTTTCAGCTCTTGGTGACTTTGATTTGGTCAAACACACCATCAGATAAATACTCCAAAAAGTTACCTTCCCATGTTCGATAGAAAGCTTTCACTTCTCGATGTGCTAAAGCGCAAGGTGCTAAAAACATCTGTCTGAATATGTTGCTCTCAATATTGAAATCAAGCTCGATGGTTAACTCTGGATAAACCCCTCCAGAATAAGCAAAGTCGGTGATGTAACAGAGTCGCCACTTATCACCTTCATTACGGATCATGATTTCTACAGGATGATACCCACCAGCTTCAGCGTTATAGCTCGTATCACGAAAGTTAATGGTTAAGGTATCGGAATAGTAATCAAGACTCGCCTCCTGAACCTGCTTAGTGATTGCGTTATGAAAGCGAGTAGAGATAGGCAGTACACAAGGGTGAAACTGAATTGTTTGAATTTTGGTTGCGGCTGGCATGGTATGCCTCCTTGGTAGATAGTTATGCGATAGATGATTCAGTGGGCGTCTCGACATTGACGAGTGTTGCTTGGATACCGTCAAAGGAGCCTTGTTGAATTTGCTTGAGGAAAGACCGTTCATAGCTTTGATATAGGCTGGTTACTTGTGGCTGGTGGAGCTCGCAGCGTTCAATGTCCGGTTGATAGAACCATCCACGCAGAAAATTGAAGTAAAGCTCGACCTCCATCTTTTTGGTTTGTTCGTCTGGATAAGCAAAGCTAGCAACAAAGACGATGCTCCAATGAGTATTGTCTGATTGGCTTGTAGCTCTGTTGAGTTGGATCTCGACAGGATGAAAGCCGCTACGGTCTTCGTAGTAGCTCGACACTCGAAAGTTAAGGGTGATACGTGTAGCAAAAGTAGGAATATCTAATTGCTCAACAAGGACATTGAGGTATTCCACTAGCAGTCGATGCGGTGTGGTTTGGCTCATAACAAACCTCGCTCAGCAAAAGATACGCATTGCTCACCTACGACGACATGATCTAATACTCGGATATCAACCAGAGCTAAAGCATCAGAGAGACGTTGAGTGATTCTACGATCGGCTTGTGATGGCTCCGGCAAACCGGACGGATGATTATGACCAAAGATAACCGCCGCCGCATTCAACATTAATCCTTCTTTAACGACTTCTCTTGGATAAACGCTAGCGGCATCAATGGTGCCAAAGAACATCTCCTTGTATTCAATCAACTGGTTTTGATTATCAAGAAACATTACGGCAAATACTTCTCTGTCGTAATGCGCCAGTTTCATCTGTAGGTATTGCTTAGTGTTTTCTGGGCTGGTGAATGAGCCTGCCCGAGAATACTTGACTGCTAGCAGAGTTGCTGCGGTCTCTAAGATTTGACGAAGCTCTGTAGGTTCGTTTGGCGTGTAATGATTTGAATGCATGTACTTTCCTTCTGTGCGTTAAAGGTATGTGCATCCAAGTAATATGTAGTTAAAAAATAATGGAATCCTTCCCCATATAAGCAGCCCAATCACGCAGGGCTGCTTTAGGTTATGGTTGCTGTTTATCTTGTCGTTTAGCCCAGTTGTAACCGCTCACAACGCCATAGATGAACAATTCGATTAGCGTCTTAGTAGGTTGGTGGGGATTCACCATTCGCCTCCTTGTTGATGTGGTACAAGCCAGCGCCAACGATAAAGCCAGCAATGAAAACAAACGGCATAAGTGCCTCCTGCTCTGTTTGATTTGAGAAAAGTGCATAAATGGAAGCCTGCGATTAGCTGGCTTCAGAAAGGTAATGTGTGGTTGAAAAAAGTTGGAGTGTGGTGATTTACGCAGTGGAGTAATTAAATGCACATTCTCGTTATCTCATGAGTTGAACTAACCGGAATTCATCATGAGATTAATCAAACTAAAAGAAGTAATGACCTTAACCAGCCTCGCACGTTCTACCATCTACAAATACATGAGTGAAGGGCAGTTTCCTAAAGCAGTGTCACTAGGTTGTCGTTCAGTAGCATGGGTAGAAGAAGAGGTGACCGATTGGGTGTTAGAGCGAATAGGTGAGCGCGATAATGTAGAGCTGTAAACGACTGGAAAGCAAGCTGCAATGGCTTCTTTCTATGCAGTACTTTCTAATCAAGCTTCCACAAAGGCATCAAATGATACCCAGTAACTTATAAAGTAGTTGTTTCTACAGTTATTATAAAACAACCCAACGAGTAGAGCGATTAATGCCCGGTTCGTTGGGTTCTTATTATGTCTGATTAGAAATCATATGCACTCAGTTTAGATAATCTAAACCAGCTCGCATTCTAATCTTTGATGATCATTTGGTCACGTTCAGGGCCTACCGATACCATTACAATTGGCACCCCCATCAATTCTTCGATACGAGTAACGTAATCTTGTGCAGCTTGAGGAAGACTTTCAAACGTGCGGCAACCCGTGATGTCTTCGTCCCAGCCATCCATATCTTCATATATAGGCTTTAGTTCAGCAGTTTGTGGCCAGATTGGGTTCTCAGTGTGTTCGCCTGAGTAAGCCGTACAGATCTTAAGTTCAGACAAGCCAGATAGGCAATCAATCTTAGTCAGTGCGATTTCAGTCGCGGCTTGCAGCTCAACGCCGTTGCGAGTTGCTACAGCATCAAAGTAACCCATATCTCGTGGGCGGCCCGTTGTTGCGCCGTATTCGTTAGAGCTTTCTCGAAAGCGGTCTTGTTCTTCCATTGCTGTAACTAGTGTGCCAGTACCAACTGATGAGCTGAATGATTTCGCCACGGCAATTACGCGTTCAGGACGAAGGGCAGGTAAACCACTACCGATACCCGCGTAAGCTGCTGTTACATTAGAAGAGGTTGTCCAAGGGTATTCACCGTAGACAAGATCACGGCCTGCACCTAACTGAGCTTCAAACAACAGGTTCGCGTCTTGTGATTGCAGTGCTTTAAGCGGCTCAGTTACGTTGCAAATGAACGGGCGCCAAGCTTTAGTCACTTCAAGTAGCCATTCAGTCATTTCAGAAGCAGTCTGAGAGAAATCACATTGAGGGTATAGGGCCTTAAGCTGAGGCATTTTCCAATCAAGCAGGAATTGAATGCGCTGCTCTAAGATGTCAGGTTGATTTAACCAACCCACCAGGATGCCTTTCTTCATCACACGGTCGCCATACGCAGGTGCAATACCTTGACGTGTTGAACCATAAGCGCCATCACCCAAGCGCTCTTCTTCAAGCGTATCTTCAAGGGCATGTAAAGGTAGACACAGTGTCGCACGGTCTGAAATCGCCATTTTCACTTTGATGCCAGCTGCTTGCACTTCTGCAATCTCTTCAGTTAATGCAGCAGGGCTGATCACCATGCCAGGGCCAAGAACTGCTGTACAATCAGGATTAAAAATACCACTCGGAAGTTGATGCAGTTTGAACGTACCGAAGTCATTGACTACGGTATGACCAGCATTGTTTCCGCCTTGAAAGCGAATGCTAGCAGAAGCTTGGTCTGCTAAAAAATCAACGATACGGCCTTTGCCTTCATCGCCCCAGTTTGCGCCTACAACAACAATAGATGGCATAATTTTTCTCCTAACTGATTGAGAAATTATGTTAGGCCTATAAGATGGATAAGAAAAGTTAATTATCCTTATTATCTTGATAAGGATTTCATATATCATGTGAGGAACAAACGAAAGGTATGATACTCGATATTCATTTGTTGAAGACGTTTGTGACGCTAGCGGAATACAAGCATTTCGGTAAAGCGGCTAACGCACTTCATATGACACAACCTAATGTGAGTTTGCACTTAAAGCAGTTAGAGCAAATAACACGCATTAAGTTGATTGAAAGAAGCCCATTTCAACTGACTCAAGCGGGTGAAAGGCTATTAGATACAAGCCAAAGGACGTTACTTGAACTGCAGATTTGTCAGGCTGATCTCAATGCTATTAACGACCTCAAAATAGGGACGTTAACTATTGCCGTGAGTGATATTATATCAAGAGTATTACTGATACGACCATTTCAGCTGTTCAAGAAAAAATACCCAGGTATCGATTTTACGCTTTTAAATACTACCTCATCACAGGCATCGGAATCGGTGAAAAGCGCCCAAGCAGATCTGGGCTTTGTCATTTCACAAAAGCACAGCGAACCTTTACATTTCACCGAATTGAAAAAGATCAAATGGTGCGCGCTGGGTGACCATTTGGAACTATTTCAGGGGCAAAACACCTTAAATGAAGATGATCAGCAAAACTCGGCGAGTGATGCTGAGTTAACCTTGATCTTGTTAGGACATGATACTCGTACGCGAGAATTCGTTGATGGTGTTTTGCCTAAGCTGGAGCTGAGTAATTACCGAGTGATGGAGGTCAGTAGTGTCGATGCACAGATTGATTGGGCGGAAGCGGGCTTTGGAGTTGCGATCATTCCAGAATTTGCGATTTCAACTCATCGTCAGTTGCGATCTAAAGTGACACAACTTCCAGACTTTTCGACCACGAGCCTGGGATACGTGGTGAGGCAGAATCAAGTATTATCGAAAGCCATTAAGCAGCTTCTGGTTTGGGTAGAAGAAGAGATCACTCTAGCTCAGAAGTCTAACTCATCCACCTAGTACTTCAGCCATGCGTTGTATCGATTGATTCATTAAATACAGCATATGGCTGAGTGGTGTATGACAGCATGATACTAAGTAAGGGTTCCAATCAAACGGTACCAATGGACTCTAATTATTGACATGACTGAGCTGGCAATTAACAATTGTTCTTAGTTTGTTAGGAGATGTTATGACCACAATTAAAGATATCGCAAAAATCGCGGGTGTCTCTGTCGCCACTGTGTCACGCGTAATAAATAATAAAAGCGATGTCAGCGCGATGATGCGCGAAAAAATACTCACCATCATGGAAGAGGTTGGTTACGTACCGAATATGATGGCAAAGAACTTATCTCACGGACGCGCTAAGCTAATCGCGGTGATGCTGCCAACGCTCAACAACCAATTCTTTTCTGAGCTGTTGACTGAGATAGAAAAAGAGGCCAGTAAGCACGGGTACAACACCATGCATGTGTTGACAGGAGACGACAGAGCGAAGGTCGAGTACTACCTGAATTCGATAAAGAGTAACTTTGTCTGTGGTGCCATTATTAACTCTCTGGCCATTGAACAATCGGATCTGGAAGGCTTGGAAAAAACGGGAACTAAGGTGGTAACCATTGACCGCTCTGCACACGATCATGACTTTTCTTCAGTCAATGTTGATCATATCTTCGGGGGACAGTTAGCGGCGAAACACTTGATGCAAAAAGGGTGTCGAAATGTGGTTCTTTTAACTGGGGCAAGTGATGATACGATTTCTAATCTGAGATTGGAAGGCTTTCGTCAATACGTCGCTGAGCACCAGCTTGAGGTCTCTGTCACGTTGGTCGAAAGTGATTTGACTTCAGAAGGAGGATACCGTTGTTTTAAAACGTTCCTAGAAGAAAAACCGTCGTTCGATGGTGTGTTTTGCTCAAACGATGCGATGGCGTTTGGTGCCATTCGAGCTTGTCGTGATTTCGATATTATTGTTCCTGAAAACGTTTTAATGATTGGTTACGATAACTCCCATATCAATGAATATTCTGTACCTAGACTCAGTTCGATAGACCAAGACGTTACACAGATCGGTAGGGAGTCTGTAAATACATTAATAGAGTTGGTCAATGGGATAGAGATCAAACGTAGGGTCGTGATTACTCCAATGCTTGTAGAGCGAGAGTCGACTATTGTCGCCTGAAATCGTAGGAAAACGGAATGTTAGGGCGCATGTACAAATAAAAGCGGGTCTTCTATGGAGAAAACCCGCTTTTTTAACGTTCAAATTACGTGCGATTAAACCAGTTCTCGTGTTTCTTTCAGGTTTTCGCTCAGTGTACCTCGGTTGTGAAACAGCGCACTGGTGCCAAGTACGAACATATTGGCTCCATTGTCGTAACAGCCTGGGATTGAGTGGTGACCAATATTTCCGTCAACTTGGATAAGAGTATCCAAGTTATTGCTCGCTACCCAGTCTTTCGCACGTTCTACCTTTTTATACATAGAATCGATGAACTTCTGGCCTGCGAATCCTGGATTTACGGTCATCACAACCAAAACATCAATCATATCTGCGACAAAATCTAAAGACTCAACCGATGTCGATGGATTTAAAGCAACACCCGCTTTGATGTTGTGCTTTTTGATTTCAGCAAGTACGCCGTGGAGATGGGTCACAGCTTCCGCGTGTACTGTAATGATGTCGACGCCAACGCTCGCCAATTCACCGATATACCTTTCTGGGTTTTCCACCATAAGGTGCACGTCAATTGGCTTGGTAACAACGTGCTTGATCGAACGTATATAGTCGATGCTCAATGCAAAATTATTAACAAATTGTCCATCCATAATATCGATGTGGTAAAAATCAATATCGGCACTTTCTAGCTCTTTTAGTTGAACATTTAGGTTAAGTGGATCGGCGACCATCAATGACGCACCAAATGATTTTTCCATTACTTAGTCCCCTCAACGCTCAAAGTGTTTTGTACAGGTGTTTCGTTGATTTCTGTTTTTTTCATTGCTTTAAAGTACCAAATGAACATTGCAAGATAAGCTGCTACAGCCGCGGCTGCTAGGAGTATGGATTCAATATTGGGTATCAGTGACGCTTTCGCGATCAGTATCGATAGCATTTTCTCAAGAGGCATGGAATCGACGGACGAGAACAGTTGTCCTTCGGCTAAACCGCTTGGCAGGCTGTTCATTGCAATCGAGGTGTTAGTTACAAACTCTGCGATTAAGGTTGCCGCCCACAAGAAAATAGGGATCAAAATAGTGCCAATGATGGTCATTCGAAGTACCTTACCTTGAGTAATAACAAGTAGCGCTGGAGCCAACACTGTCAGTAGAATGCCACCTAGTGGTAAGACATTATTTCCAGGCAACAAGACTGCGAAGAACAGTAAGATTGGTGCTAAGATATTCACTACTGCCCAAAGCTCCGCTCGAGAGGCAAGTATTGGCCAATCGATAGCAACAAACACTTCACGACCTTTGAATCTTTTTTTCATGGTCGATGCAATACCGTCAGACAAAGGTTTAATTGCAGGGCCAAACCAATTACCTACCAAAGCAAACAACTCTAAAGCCACACCCGCTGTAAACGAGAGCGCAAACAGTTCATCCATAGGCAGTTCGGCTAGTAGACCAACAAACAATCCTAGGTACACACCGATAGCAAACTTGCTGCCCCAGAACCCGATTTTTTCGTTAAGCTTATCGGCGTCAAAGTCGTATTTATCAATGAAAGGAAAGACGCGAGAAATAAATTTATTGATGATCAGCACTGGCGGACATATCAATAAGGAAGGGTGAGCGGTGGTCGTAATACTGTCGTCATCGTATTTAAGTAACTTCTTGATGCTAGGTTGCAACGCGTCAGAATTAAACAAAACTAGTACATATATCCCGCCAACAACAATCGTGGTGAGTACCATATTGTTACCGGAGAAGTACATCGTCAGCAGTCCGATAACCGAAAGGTTCCAAATGTTGAATAGGTCAACATTGAGTGTCTTTACTTTGTTTGCTGAAAGCAAAGCTAAGTTAATCACAATACAAACCAGAGCAAAGTACAGAGTATAGACTGAGCCCCATGTAATGACGGCTAGTGGAGCCCAGCCAAGGTCGGTGACTGATAGTTCGACACCGGTTGACTCAACAAACTTCTGTAGGGCAGGGCCAAAGGCACTAGTCAGCAATGAAATAATGGCGCCCATACCGGTGAGTGCCACTGCCATAGTGATGCCACCTTCTAGAGCCTTTGTTAACTTCACTCGGAATAGTAAAGACAGTAGCGTGATGATGAAAAACATCATCGCAGGAGCACCTAAAGATATAAAACTCGTAAAATAGGAATTTAATGTAGTAAGCATAGCTGTACCAAATAAGGTTAGATTTACGTTAGAAATCGGAAATGATTTAAGCTTAGATAGCGATCATCTTGTCTTCGACTTCGGTCATAGAAGGCAGCGCATCTTGTCCACCAAAACGAGTTACTTTAATGCCAGCAACCACTTGAGCGAACTTGATTGCATCTTCAATCGCAACATCGTCACTAAGGTGGCTCGCCAGTGCACCAGCAAAACAATCGCCAGCACCAACGGTATCAACCGCATCGACTTTCAGAGCAGGAATGAAGGTGGATTTATCGTTTTTGAACAGCAAGCAACCATTGCCACCCATTTTTATAATGACGGTTTCTACGCCCAGAGCATGGATTGCTTTTGCCGCCTCTAGTGCCGTTGACTCGTTGTACACTTCAATGCCAGTAATGAATTTGGTTTCGGCACTGTTTGGCACAATAATGTCTGCGTAGACAAAAGACTCTTTGCAAATCCCATCGACGGGAGCGGGATCCAAGATAACCAGCATGCCTTTTTGTTTAGCGATTTTCATCGCTTCAAGAACCGACTCTTTGCTCGTTTCCATTTGGATTAATAGAATTGTTCCTTCGATACGGTTGAACACCTCTGCCACATCATCGGAGGTTAGCTCCATATTCGCCCCGGGATTGACGATTAACGTATTTTCTCCAGTCGGCTCTACTAGGCCAACACAGGTCCCGGTTTTGGAGTTTGGCTTAATCACAATGTGCTCATCTGAGATATTTCTGGTCTTTAAGTTATCTCTTAATGATTTGCCTTGGCTATCATTACCCACAGACCCGACAAAGCAGACTTTTTTACCGTAATTAGCTGCGCTGATGGCTTGGTTGTTTCCTTTTCCACCCGATTGCATATTAATTGCATTGCAAAATGCCGTATCTCCGCTATTCGGATAAGACTTACATTCCGCAATAACATCCATATTAATACTACCAAGAACAATAATGTCGTACATAACTAACCCTTAATTCTAAATATACAATTTGAGTGCTTTAAAAGTGTTGACTCAGTGATTCATGCGGCACGCTGTTCAATCACTAATGACTCGCTTTTATAACAAATCTTAACGCTCCGTAACCGGTTACGAAATGGAGATAAAAAAATAACCAGAACATCGTAACCGGTTACGAAAGTTACATTCAAATAGACAACCGAATCAAGTTTGAAAATTTGATCTACGTCTGGATTTTATTTTAAGTTACTATTTTTAAAGGTTTAATTTTTTATTAAAATGTTCTAAAACAAGATCTTGATCATGTTTTTTATATTGTGAACTTTATCATTTCGACAAAATGAGAGGCACGCTTGGCTAGAACACTAATTGATCTAATTTTCAAAAATGCAGAGCTATAAAGGGTGACAAAGTGGTGGGGTAGCAATGGAATGATCTATTCCATTGATACAAGACTATTGCATAAGCGATTTTTGCTATACCTTTAGTAGTTTATGCTTTCCTAAATTAGCAATGTCGTAAATTAGAATTGTCCAAAAACGTGTTTTGAGTATTAAAAGGGAGCAGTTGCTCCCTTCTATGCCGCCAGTTTAAGCGTGGCTACTTAGTACAGTCATACCACCCATCACCACTGCCACACTCATACTTGAACGTCCCATTAGGGTAAGAAACAAACCGATAGTGCATTGTCATATCACCATTGGGCATTTCAGTCGGCACATTAGTTCGGTGCTCAGATACGTTGCTCTCACCTTCCTTATAACGCTTTGTATGCTCCCACCAATCAGCCCCAACCGAATCTTGAGCACCATAGACTTGCGGTAATGCTGCGATATCAGCATTGAATGCATCAATGTCGATACTCTCCACATCAGCACTGAAACCAAACCAGTGCGCGTACTCACTTGGTACTGTATTCCACTTGTAACGGCTTCCGTCTTCATCGTACACACCACTCACTCTCGCAGTCGAAAGCGTCATGTTTTGGCTATCAGCTGTATCAGTCAAACTAACCTCATTACACTCCAATTCACTAAGATCATAGAACGATGACTTGTTATCCATGCCGTATTGGTTGTCAGTGTCAGCTATCTTTGAAAGTAAAGTTTCTGACTTACTGCAAATGTAATCGTCAAAGCTTGGATCAGAACTCATGTTGCGGTATTCATTTACATAACCCACGGTACCAAAGTCAGTGATACTGTCTTCTTGCAGGTAGTTTCTAATCAAACGTTCGGGTAGCCAGTTATCATCTACCACATAGACGGATTCAGACCAGAAGCTACCTTGACGTATGGAAACCGATTTGTACCACAACTGTTCATCATCTTGGCGTTGCCAGTCCGTTGGATCGTTAAGGTAGTGAGCTACGTTGATATGTGCATATGGGTACTGAAGCGACAATTCATAAGTCTCTTCAAATGAAAGTTGAATGGATGCCATAAGCTGCTCAGCAATGCCGTAGACTGCACTGTTACCATCCGCTATGTAATCACTCCACAGCTCTTCCTCTGAGATATTGAAATGCCAAACTAAATCACCCGCTACGTTACGCATGGCGTCTTTTATCGCATTGCGGACTTGTTCATTGTCTTTCACTAATTCACAGCTATACGCTTCTCCTTGCTCTCTTTCAACCGTCTGTTTCGCGGACTCCCACAACATTGTGGTGAGTGGCGTAATGTTAACGGAGCCATTCGCTACCTCTTCTGGCAACGTGAACGCTGGTGGCAGGTTAAGTACATATGCTTGAGTCACTTCCCCTAAGTCTTCATCAATAGCTCCGACAGGTACATCTACGATCACTGGGACGTATTCAAGGCAGGCTTGCTGCTCTTCGGTTATGTCACCTTCAATAGTGAACACACCACCAGCCTCGGTGATAGCCGATGGTTCATCAGGATCGACAACACCATTTGAATTAAAATCATAATGAACCGTGGCACCAACGATATAGCCGTCAATGGCACGACCGGATAACAACGTAGAGTTGGATGGTTGTGAAGGCTCAGATGAGCCACTACCGCCGCAACCAGCAAGGGTTGCAGTAGCAATAAGCACAGAAACTAACGTCTTTTTCATAGAAAATTCCTTTTTATTAATAGATTGGTTTACAGGGATATATGCATAGAAAATAAAAGCGGCTTATTTTCGTAAACCGTTATTGATAGGTATTAAGCGTGTGGTATTAGCAAGTACATCAATAAGAAAGAGAGTGAATATATGCCCATGATTTCCGTAAGGTTAACAGGTGTTATGAACAAAGACTATGGGGAGATATTGTACAAAATGAGGCCGTAATCAATGTTCAGATAAGTAGTCTGAAATTAGATGTTTTTACGATGCTTTAAGAATCGTAAAGGTAACGTGTAGGTGCGTATAGTGATCATCTACACTCTAGCATTAAGGTGAGTTGATTGTATGTGTAGCTTGGGCATCTGGTGTCGGATGAAAGCGTACAATTGAATAATCGAGGTGGGCATAATGAACTCCTATGCTGGTGGGTACATAGGAGTAATATGTGTGTGAAATATATTAGATTGACGAACTTTAATTGTCATTGAGAATGAGAATTGTTTTAGTTGCGAGTGAGTTAACACAATTTTATATTGGTGAAATTTAAATAATTGCTCTTGAGTAAAAACTGAGTCGTTTTAAATGACAGCTGATTAATGTAACCCTTTAAGTAACCCCTTGTGATTATTGTTTTATATAATTACTTTTAAATCAGTTTAATACGTTTGTTTTTTTAGTCCGCCTACCGTACCATATTTAAACAAAAAAGCCTCGACGAATGTTGAGGCTTTTTTGTATTTCAGATTAGCCAAAGTGAGCTGAAAACACTAGATAAGTGCGTGACGACAGCGTGCAGATATCCACTCTGAAAAAACAACCGTCGCAAGGATCGAAATAAAGATAACGGTCACTTGTGGCCATGCCAAAATCGACATTGACTCTTCGAGTTTTAAGCCAATCCCTCCCGCTCCCACTAAGCCAAGTACCGTTGACTCGCGAATATTAATATCCCAGCGAAAGATCGATGTTCCGATGAAGCTAGGCAGAATTTGTGGCATCACGGCATAGTCGAGTACTTGCAATGGCGATGCGCCCGTTGTGGTAATCGCAGCGACTTGGTTTTTATTGACCTCTTCGATGGCTTCGTACATTAACTTGGCAACAAAGCCAACCGAGCGTAAAGCGATGGCAATGATACCGGCGAGTAACCCTGGACCTAGAACAGCGACAAGTAAAAGTGCCCAGATTAAAGAGTTAATAGAGCGGCTAGCAGCAATAATATAAAGTGCGATTGGGCGTACAAATAATCTAGAAGGCGTTGTATTTCTCGCGGCCAAGAACGCGATAGGGAAGGCAATAATGACTCCCAATAATGTACCGAGTGTTGCGATGTTAAGGGTGTCCCAAAGTGGTTGCCAAAGCTGCTCCATGTAGGACCAACGTGGTGGCCACATTCGTCCTCCAATGTCAGACATCTGATTTGGAGCATCGATAACAAAAAACCACATCGTGTCACTATTCATTACCTGCCAGCAAAACACGCATAATGCAACAAAAGTAAACCAACCAAACCAGCGAAGTAAGCTTTGCTCTTGAGAGTGTTTTTGCCACTCGGTTTGATAGGAAGAAGTAGTACCGTTAGACATGTTAAAACCTTATTGAATACGGTTGCGAATAATGGCGGAGAAATACTCAGCCAGCATGACTAAGCCAATGATGATGAGAAGAATGGCTGCGGCAGAACTGTATTCGTAGCGATCCATTGCGGTATTGAGTGTCGCACCTATCCCGCCAGCACCGACAATTCCAATGACTGCGGACTCGCGGAAGTTGATGTCTAATCGGTATAAACATAACCCGATTATTCGTGGCATGACCTGCGGTTGGACGGCATAGTTTACCTGCTGAATCCAGCTTGCGCCCGTCGCCTTCATTGCTGTTAACGTCGCTGGATCGATGGCTTCAATTTCTTCGGCAAATAGCTTGGCGAGAAAGCCGATAGTGGCAAATGTTAGCGTGACAAAACCTGCAAATGTGCCAAAGCCAAACAGAGCAACACATAAGATCGCAATGATGATTTCTTGAAAGCTACGAGCGACTGCAATGAAGCTGCGACAGAAAAGATACACTGGTTTAGGTGCCAGGTTCTTGGCTGCGCCTAAGCCAAATGGAATCGACAATAGTACGCCCGCGACCGTAGAGGTCAGCGTCATGGTTAAGCTTTCAATGAGCCCGCTAGTAATACTATCCCAACGGCTTGCGAAATCAGGCTGCAGGAAAGCCAGGATGAATTTTAGTCCTCGCTCTGAGCCCTCATAGACTCGCATCCAATTAATTTCGATCGAACCAATGGCCGTATAGAAATACAGGGCCGCAGCGATCCAGAGCCCCCATCGCCATAACGGCTGGTTAATAAAAGGCGGTTTTTTCCATTGGCTTGGGTAAGTACGCGTCATTATACCGGCACTCCAACCATGTTCATGGTGATTTCTGGAATGGCTTCGTCTTGAGTATTCCAGTCCTCTTCACCGTAGATTTGGGTAAGCACGGATTCATTGAGTTCATTGGGGTGACCATCAAACACGACCTCACCGGCGCGTAGACCGATTATCCGTCCAACAAACTGCTTAGCCAGATTAACATCGTGGATATTGATGATGGCAGGCAGGTTCTGCTCTCTACAGATATCGCAAATCAAACGCATGACTTGTCTCGCCGTTCTTGGATCAAGCGCAGCTGTTGGTTCATCAATAAGGAGAAGCTCTGGTTGTTGAGCGAGTGCCCGGGCGATACCGACCCGTTGACGTTGACCGCCTGATAACGCATCGGCGCGTTTGTTTGCGTGTTCTAGCAACCCGACTCGGTCAAGAAGCGCGTAGGCGGTTTGAATATCATCGCCTTGGTATTTACGTAGAAAACTACGCCAGAACGGTACATAGCCTAGGCGCCCTGAGAGTACGTTTTCCATCACAGTGAGCCGTTCGATGAGCGCATACTCTTGGAATATCATCGCTATTTCGCGACGAGAACGGCGTAATTCACGACTATTCAGTTTAGTTAGGTCTTGTCCTTTGAAAAGGACTTCGCCTGTTGTAGGTTCAGTTAGTCGATTGATACAGCGAATGAGTGTTGATTTACCGGCCCCTGAGGGGCCGATAAGTCCAATCACTTCACCGGCATCAATATCTAATGAGACATTGGTCAGTGCTTTATCCTTGGAGGAGTAATGCATCGACAGCGAACGAAGTTGAAGAGTAGACATGGTTTATCCTATTAACGACAAGTGTATGAAACGTCGTTCGCTTCATCGATGGTGCGGATAACCGCCCAATGTTCTTTGTATGTAATAGGAATAAATTGTGATTCGCCGTTACGAGTAAACTCTTCCTGTAGCTTGGTTCCATCCCAATCGAAGCTAAAGAACGCGTCTTGGATCTTTTCTTGCAGATCTGGATGCAGGTTATGGGCAACACCGTAAGCCGTGGTTGGGAAGGTTTGTGAGGTATAGATATTTTTGATGTCAGCTTCCTTGACTACATCGCGGTCAAGCATGCGAGTCAGAACTGAGTTTGCGATTGCGGCTGCATCGTAATCTCGATGTGCTACACCCATGATCGAGTTGTCGTGAGCACCAGAGAATACTGGTTTGAAATCATTATCAGGTGTCATATCGTACTCTGCACTCAAAATGGCGGAAGGTGCTTTAAATCCAGAGTTTGATGTTTGTGAAGTGAACGCAAGGTTCTTCCCTTTCAGGTCTTCGACTTTTTCGATACCTGAGTTTGGGTGGGTGATGATCTCCATTTCGTAACCAAATGACCCATCTTCACCAGCCATAATCGTGAAGGGAACAAAACCAGAACAGTTCACGGCAAGTGGTGTTGAACCAGTGTTGAATCCCGCAATATGAAGGCGACCAGAACGCATTGCTTCAATTTGAGCTGCGTTATTTTGAACGGGGAAAAAACGAACACTCTTGCCGGTTTTTTCTTCCAGATGTTCAAGAAACTCGCTCCATACACTCGCATAAACGGCAGGGTCTTCGACTGGTGTATAGGCAAAGACTAGCGTAGATGGGTCATTCCATTGCGCTTCGTTTTGGGGTAAATCTGCAACTAGGTTACCGGTGCGATCTTCATAGCGCGTGTCCATGGCAAAAGCAGAAGCACTTACAGCAAACGTCACGGCGGCAGCCAGCATTGTTTTAAACATTTTATTCCCTTTAATATAGGCGTCTATTTGTTAGGAGGGGAATATAAGAATTTCGAGTGACAGAATTGATTCACTTCAGTGACAGTAAAAAGACATAATGTTTCAGTGTATTACAAGCTATATATAAACGGTGAAACAGATATACCGTCACGATGTGGTTGAGTGATTGATACTTATTTGACTTTTTCGTAACGATAAACGGTATTGATGTCTACTGCTTATATGCAAGTGTAAAAAAGCCTCGATAAGGATCGAGGCTAGGTGAGGTTTAGATGTGAAGGTTAAAAAGCGTGAGTTTAGACTTCTTTGGGCGTACTGGTTTTATTTCCCTCATTCTCGACGCTGTCATCAACGGCTTTCACAAGTAACAAGCCGACAAGAAGAACAATGAAGCCACAAAGAACAAACGTCATTCTTCCCCACATCGGGTTAGGCAATGCAAACATTGCCATCACAGCAACGCCTGATACCGCAATTAATGAACCCAGCATATGGCGCTGCTTGTTATCAAGTTTCTTCTGTTCAGTCGAGTCAGAAACTAATGGCGTAGAGAGGTTACTAAAGAATCGATCTACATCTTGTTGACGTTTTCCTTCTAATGGTTTGTAGAACAATGTCGACAAAACGAAGAATCCGCCAGTGAAGGTAAGGTGCGCAATCAAACCGACCGCTACCTTGAGATCTGACCATTCACGACCCGTTAGCGGTTGTAAGTTAAACCAGTTTTGTAGCATCTCGGCAGTGATAATGAACCCCACAATATATGAGACGATTGCGCCAACGATGAGGGTTCCCCAACCTGCCCAGTCTGGTGTCTTCTTAATGAAAAATCCACAAAATGCTGGAATGGTCATTGGGAAGCCAATCAGTGCCCCGACATACATCATCGTATCAAACAGGCTCAACCCTTTTAATGAGTTGATAAATAGAGCGATGAGGATAATGGCGATACCAAAAAACGTTGACGTTATTTTTGATACGACCATCAGCTCTTTCTCAGTTGCTTCAGGGCGCAAAATCGGCTGGTAGAAATTCATTACGAAGATGCCTGAATTTCGGTTCAGACCAGAATCCATTGATGACATTGTTGCGGCGAACATTGCTGCAATGAGCAGGCCTACCATACCCGCAGGCATGTATTTTTCTACAAAGTATAAGTAAGCAAAGTCACCAGCTTTAGAGCCTGCATCAGGGTACTGCGCAGCTAGGTCAATGCCTTGCCCTGCAATGAACCAAGGAGGCAGGAACCAAATTACTGGGCCAAGCGTCATTAGAATACAGGCCAACAAAGCGGCTTTTTTTGCGTTTTTGGAATCTTTGGCGGCAAGGTAGCGATATGAGTTCAGCATATTGTTAGTGATACTGAATTGCTTAAAGAAGATAAAGAACGCCCAGATACCAAAGATGCTGACGTAGTTTAAGTTATTGCCTGATACAAATGATGCGCCTTCTTGTACTGGGAAGTTATTGATGATTTCTGTTACACCTCCTCCCTGGACGATGGCAACGACAGCACAAGTAACAGTTACTGCCATTATGATAACCATCTGCATAAAGTCAGAGGCGATAACCGCCCATGAACCACCAGTGACCGACATTATTAGGACAACAAGTCCAGTTAATACGATGGTTGTGGTCATGTCGAAACCAAATATGCCAGAAGCAATAATAGCGAGACCGTTTAGCCAAATACCTGCAGAGATAATGCTATTAGGCATACCAGACCAGGTAAACACTTGTTCATTCAGGCTACCAAAGCGCATTCTGATGGCATCAATCGGTGTTACAACTCGTAGTTGGCGAAATTTAGGCGCAAAATACAGATAGTTCATTAGATAACCAAATGCATTGGCAAGGAAGATCATGGCGACAGCAAAACCATCAGCGTATGCTTTGCCAGCTGCACCAGTGAAGGTCCAGGCGCTGAATTGAGTCATGAAAGCCGTTGCACCGACCATCCACCAAAGCATATTACCACCACCACGAAAGTAATCACTTGTTGTACTAGTAAACGTGCGAAACATCCATCCAATAGCAATTAGGAAGAGGAAGTAGACGCCGACGATAAAGGTATTGAGTTCCATTTTTATGTCTTCTTGTTGTCATAGGTATTGGTCAATATATTAATCATTCATGACTTTATTTGTACTACAATAATTCAAGATTGTGATTGAGTATTTAATACTGATAATTATAATTTTGATGGGCAGAGAATTGGTTTTATATGAAATTTGAACATATTGACTTTAGTTCATATTAATCAATGAATTACATTTGTATATGTATTTTGATTAACTGCTTTTTTGGTTTTTTTATCGTATCGACAATAACTTTTAATTGTACTTTTGTATTACTTATTGTTTGGGGGTGAGAATTAAAATAACAATGCCGGCGACTCGGTGAAAATATTCGATGATTCTCATTTAGAGCAGAATGTTAAAATCGCTGGCCTAGGGCTTTGCTCGTCTTTCGAAGCGAAAGGCGCTAAAATCAAGGTAACGAATAGGAGAGTGACTGTGAGTGCGAAATTTACCCATATTGCGTGGCAACAAACCAACATTGACGCAAGTGAGAAGCTAGTATTATTAAAGCTAGCCGATTTGGCCAGTCATGATGGCAGTGTCTTTATTGGTTTAAGTGATATCGCAAGTGAGTGTTTAATGGGTGAGTTTTCTTTAGCTGACCTATTAACGTCGTTGGCGAATAAAGGGCTTATCAATAAATCTCATGTTGAAACGAGAGGGCGGAAGCAAATCCATCACCTTAAACTGCTTACGCCAGAGCAAGATGCTATCTCGATTCCTGTCGTTACGATGTCGACGGCAGAGGCATCGGCGCCACCTCCGACAAAAATTAGCACGCAGAATAATTCCAGCGCACCTGGTTGGTCACATCAACAGCTTGATTTGTATAAAACACCGGCTAACCGTCGAGATGCGGTTTGGCAAAGTTTTATGCAGGAAACAAACCCAGCCCCGACGATGAATATAAACCGTTTGGCAGGGCAGCTAGATAACTGGCTAGCATTTGCTAAACAGTCAGGTAGTCTTCGCTCTATTATTGGTGAATCAGCAAAACCTAAACATGCGAGTGCTTTTCCTAAAGCCGCGGGTCGCCCTAAGAAAAATCCGAATCAAGGCGATAGTCAACAATATATTTCAACGCATGAACTCAACGAATTTGTTGTACCTGAATGGGCGCAACAACCGCTCGCATTTTCGCGTTTGGAGATAGATCCAAATCTCTTTTGGGAGAAGTTTGTGGTGTATTATAAAGCTCGAGCGAATGAGTATACGTCAGTCACTCAGATGTTGAATAAACTACGGCTATGGATTGTGAATGAGAAACAATCGGAAGATCGTCGTAAACAAGCTGAAGAAAGAAGACGTCAGTCGTATCAAAACAATAAAGCTGTCGATGTCAGTCCATCGGAAGAGTTTAGAGAGTTTTTAAGAGGGCAGGGTAAAAAGCCAGACTTTTAGAGTGAAATTGTTCCCCCCTTTTTAATCATAACGTAGGTGTTGAATATGGCTAATGGTAAGAAACCAAAGAATGTGGATTTTGGTTCCATGGAAAGAAAACTCAGAGAAATGGGTGTCAGTGGAAGTCTAGATCACCTGAAAGCCTCTAGCTCTAAGCCTTCTTCGGCTGCGGTTCCTGCACCTTCTCAGGCATCGAATACGGTGCATCCCAAGCCTGCTATTTCTCAACAAAGAAGTGCGTTACCTAAATCGTTAGTAGAAGAAACGACACACGAAAAGGTGCCGAGTGATTGGTGTAACTATATCTTTGGCACGTTATTGAGTATTTATGAGTCTACCTGGCTTAAGTCGTATGGACGCCGCCCCACAGGGCGTTTTTTAGACTTCGCTGATAGCGTAACTGAAGCGGAACTAATGCGCATCATGCAACACTGTCGCGAACGCCTGCAAGCCGGTGAAAAGTGGCCCCCGATAATGGGTGAATTAACGCTACTTAAAAGTCAGCTCACTGAATCGGAACTCATCGAAGCCATGAACCGAGTCGTGGCAAAGACGCCGCAAAATCAATTGGAAACCTGGATTATTCAAAATAAAGGTTATGAGCTTCGACGAGTGCCTCAATCCATGATAATCAAACGATTTAAAGAGTTTTACCGCGAGGCTATGAGCCTTCAAGAAAAAGGTAAGTTAGTGACTGAGGTACCAAAAGGTCTTGCTCAACACTCAGTCAAGAATCTGGTGGATATCAAGCGTGAAGAGTTTGAGCAAGCACATGGTAAAAGTCTCGACCCAAGAATAGAGGCACTACTCAAGAACAAGCCTGTAATCTAACGCATTAAATTATCGCCATATTATTTGGTGTTTAGTTAGAGAAGAGCTTGTTTTTATGAACTATCTTTGACGAAATGCACAAATTGTTGAGTATTTGATACTGGATAGATGAAGACCGCGGCCAACTTTATTACACTCTTGCGTTGTTATAAATTGAGCATGTGGTCTTTGTGGCGAGTACAAAAATATCAGTGAATCGGATTCAACCGGGGTTGCATATCCGACTTCCAGTAAAATGGAACGATCACCCCTTTCTGTTTAATACGTTCAAGATCAAATCCAACGAACAGGTACGAGTAATTAAACAACTTGGCGTTAAGTATGTTTATATCACACCTGAACTCAGTGATGTATTACCTCTTCCAATCGAAGCCACACCGGCAGCGACTTCAAACACGATAAATCAAGAAGACAATGCTGATGCGGAAAGGTTGTGGGCAGAAAAGCAAGAGCGGATAGAAAAACTAAGCTTGTATCGACGCCGAGTGTCTCGTTGCGAAAAAGAATTTGATCGTTCACTTGCTCGAATTAGAAATATTATGGCAAAGCTGAGAAGCCGGCCTGAATTAGCAATCCAAGAATCTGAATTGCTAATTGAAGATATTGTTGATTCTCTGCTAGGTGAAGATGACGTGACGTTACACCTTATGGGGGGTAAAAATGAATTTGAAGATCTTTATTTTCATTGCCTTAATGTCTCAGTACTGTCGATGCTGATAGCGAAAGCAAAGGGGTGTGATGCTAAGACCATAAAAGTAGTGGCTTTAGCCGCGTTATTTCATGACATTGGTAAATCAAAAGTTCCTTCGGCAATACTGCGTAAAACGTCACCTCTCAATGAACCTGAGTTGAATTATCTAAAATTACATACCAAGTATGGCGGCGATATCGCGCGAAGTGTTCAAGGGTTACCTGAAGAGGTCATTGAGGTTATAGAGCAGCATCATGAATTACTCAATGGTTCAGGGTACCCATTGGGACTGCATGGAAACCAGATATCAGCAATATCACAAATTGTTTCTGTCGCTAATGCTTTTGATAACTTATGCCATCATCAGGTATCAACAGAAAGAAAAATCCCGTATACAGCACTTTCTTATTTATATAAGCATTCTAAAGAGAAATATAGTCAAGAAAACCTCAGCATCTTAATTAAGTATATGGGAGTGTACCCTCCGGGTACCATTGTAAAGTTATCGAATCAGATGATTGGCTTAGTGGTGTCTATTAACAGTGGCAATTTACTCTACCCAAATGTGTTGGTGTACGATTCTAGCGTTCCTAAACTACAAGCGCCGATCATTACCTTGGAAAGTAAAGACCTTAAGGTCGAGTCCGTTATTCATCCGGATCGGTTACCAGAGAAAATTCGCGATTATTTGAACCCAAGAGCTCGGATTTCTTACTATTTTGAAGATACCTCACTATAGCGAGCGTTTATAAACGAATGGTATTTGCACTAAAAGGTTATCTTTTAGCGGCTTTCGGTCAATAAACTATCAAACGCTCGTTTTATCAAAGCTTTTCATAAAAAACACTTGCCAATCAGCTTGTGATCTCTATAATGCGTCCTCACTGACACGGCAGAGCCCACAAGGGTTCAAGGCAATAATCAGTAAGGCTTCTAGCCAAAAGATAGTTTAAGATTTGT
>NZ_JBFROV010000003.1:0-27566 GCF_041471725.1 Vibrio sp. 10N.261.51.F12
TCTGGAGCGTTATCGATAGATGCGAAATCTTTAGCAACACCGCCGTACACTTTTGCAAGTGTAGTACAGATAGCAGCTGTTAGAGTTGTTTTACCGTGGTCAACGTGGCCGATAGTACCAACGTTTACGTGCGGTTTCGTACGTTCAAATTTTTCTTTAGACATGAGTTGTCCCTCTAGGTACGGATTAAAGTGGCTTAAATGACCACGCAACCAAAATAGTTTGGCAGTAAGTATATATCAAAAGGAAATATTTGCTTTGTAGAGCTGGTGCTGATACCCAGATTTGAACTGGGGACCTCACCCTTACCAAGGGTGCGCTCTACCGACTGAGCTATATCAGCGCTCGAAATGTGGAGCGTGCAGCGGGAATCGAACCCGCATCATCAGCTTGGAAGGCTGAGGTAATAGCCATTATACGATGCACGCAACAGGTTAACTCTAAAGAGCTACTTCCTTAGGAATATGGTGGAGGGAGATGGATTCGAACCATCGAAGGCAGAGCCGTCAGATTTACAGTCTGATCCCTTTGGCCACTCGGGAACCCCTCCATACTTATATCCATTTTCAACATCTGCTTACGTCTTAGGTAAGGAGAAAATGGTGCCGACTACCGGAGTCGAACTGGTGACCTACTGATTACAAGTCAGTTGCTCTACCTACTGAGCTAAGTCGGCATAAGTGGAGCGCATTTTATTGAATGAACCCTATCGATGCAACCGTTAATTTAAAAAAAATTTGCTTTTCCTGCACATTCTTTTCTTTCGCTCAATTTTTGTGCGTATTTTCATCGATTCAACGTGTTCTGTTGCATGAATTATTTGATTTATTCGTTGCTTGAGGTATGTTCAGCACTCTTTGTATGGAAACGTTGATGTTTGGTGAGTTATGAGCCCTTTTATGTCCTTTAATCGTGAGCAATGGTCAGCACGCCGTAATGCTGTACCGATGACACTGACCGAAGACGATTTGAAAGAACTTCAAGGTATCAATGAAGATCTCACTATGCGCGAAGCCACCGAGGTTTATTTGCCTTTGTCTCGCCTGCTCAACCTCTACGTCGCCGCTCGCCAAAGACGAAACTCAGTCCTACAAGAGTTTCTTGGACAAAACGAGCACATGCCTCCCTTTATTATCGGTATCGCGGGTAGTGTCGCCGTTGGGAAAAGCACCACAGCGCGATTGCTCAAGGCGCTACTGAGCCGCTGGGAGAATCACCCAAAGGTTGAACTCATCACTACCGATGGCTTTTTATACCCAAATAAGGTGTTACTTGAAAAAGGGTTGATGGCCAAGAAAGGCTTCCCCGAGTCTTATGATATGCGTCGTTTGGTTCAATTTGTCTCGGACGTGAAAGCGTGTAAGCGAGATGTTGTCGCCCCGGTATATTCCCACCTTACCTACGATATTACCGATGAGAAAAAGGTCGTTGACCTACCTGATGTATTAATTATTGAAGGGCTAAACGTGCTGCAAAGCGGTATCGACTATGTTGATGACCCACATCGTATTTTCCTAACGGACTTTCTCGACTTTTCTCTTTACGTCGACGCGGACAGTGAGCTAATTGAGCATTGGTATGTGCAACGATTTATGAAATTCCGTCATGGGGCATTCACTCGTCCAGGGTCTTACTTCAGTCACTACACCCAACTGTCGGAACAAGAAGCGTCGCAAAAAGCCCGTAATATTTGGCATTCAATAAACGGCAAAAATTTAGCGCAAAACATCTTGCCCACTCGCGAACGGGCACAGCTTATCCTTGAGAAAGGGCCAAATCATTGTGTGGAAAGAGTCCACCTCAGAAAATAGCGGATTTCTTCGCCCACCCTTAAAATGATTACGCTTTACGTAACGATATTTCACCACCGATAAAGGGCTCAATACCATTATCGGTTTCCAATAAGACGGCGCCTGTTGGGTCAATGCCACGCACCGTACCTTTTACCTCTCTAGGCCCAATAATAAGCCTCACCTCTCGGCCCATGAAATTATCATGTCGATTCCAGCGCTCCACAAAGCCCTGCATTCCCTTGATTTCGTAGTCTTCCAGTGCTTGACGCCATGCGCGAACAAACGCAACAACAAGTTCATTGCGGCTAAAAGGGCTCTCAACGACATCATTAAGTGATGTCCAGGGCTGATCTATGCCTTCAGTTTGAGCATTCATTCTCAGGTTCATGCCCATACCGATGACCAGATTGGCCGCGGCTCCAGCTTGACCCGACATCTCAACTAAAATGCCCGCAAGCTTACGGTCGTTGTAGTAGAGATCATTCGGCCACTTTAGTTTGACGCCATCGATGCCCAGACTCTCTAGGGCCTCAACAATGGCAACACCCACCACAAGACTCAATCCCATAGCGGCGGCCATACCAGCCTCCAGTCGCCAATACATTGAAAGATAAAGGTTAGCGCCAAATGGGGAGACCCACTCACGCCCACGTCGTCCTCGCCCTTTCGCTTGATACTCAGAGATACAAACATGACCAGATGCCAGTTCGTGCTGTTTGTCGAGCAGATATTGGTTGGTTGAATCAATGATTGGGATTAACTCAAATGAGGAGTGCAAGCTGCGGCTAAGCGTATCCGTACAAAGCAATTCCATGGGTTGGGCCAACTGATAGCCCTTGCCTTGTACTCTGTAAATATCAACACCCCATTGCTGGATGCCTTGAATGTGTTTACTAATGGCCGCACGTGAAATTCCCAATAACTCTCCCAGCGCCTCACCAGAGTGAAAACCACCTTCAGAGAGTTGCTTTAATATGGCGAGTTTTAACTGGTGTTCCTTCATAATAAATCCTTTAAGTACACTTCACACTGACGCCCCATGAAGCGCACCTCATGCTCCAATTCAACCGCAAACTTGTCCAAGACGGTTTGTCTGACAATGGCAGCCAATTTCACGACATCTTGCGCCGTCGCCTGATTAGCATTGATTAATACTAGTGCCTGGTTAGGGTGAACCATTGCTCCGCCCACTTTTTTTCCTTTCAGGCCACACTGATCAATTAACCACCCAGCCGCCAATTTCATCCCATCGTTAAATGGAAAAGCGACAAGATCGGGGTGCGTTTTCTTAAGCGATTCAAAATCAGACATTGATACGACAGGGTTTTTAAAGAAGCTTCCGGCGTTACCGATTTTTGATGGATCGGGCAATTTTTCTTGGCGTACTTGCACGACAATATCAAACACCTCTTGAGGCGTGCAGCTATCGCTATCCAAGCGCTGTAATGGGCCATAAGATAAATTGGGTTGCCAACGCTTATCGAGCTTGAGCCCAACGGCAACGACGATCGCTTTATTTTGCAAGGTCTGCTTGAAGATAGAATCGCGGTAGCCAAAATTACACGCCGCGCGATCTAGTCTCTTCACTTGGAGGCTATCGAGACATAAATAATCCACATACTCACAGATATCTTTAAACTCCAGCCCATACGCACCAATATTTTGAATCGGCGCACTCCCTGCACAACCAGGGATCAGAGCGAGGTTTTCTAAGCCAGCATAACCTTGCTTAACACACCATTCGACCAGTGCTGGCCAATCTTCGCCACCAGCAACATGAAGATGATGATGTGCCTCAGAGCTACTGCACTGTACGCCCATCAAGTGATTAACAAGAATAATACCGTCAAAGTGCTCGGTAAATAGTACATTGCTGCCCTTCCCTAACATTAATTTAGGCAATAAACTCCAGCGCTCATCGCAGTAGGTATCAATGACATCCTGCACGGACTCAACCGTGATGAGCTGCTGACACGTCTGCTGAATAGCAAAGGTATGAAAAGGGCGTAATTGTGCGTTATGTTCAGTTTGCATGGGCATTCATTGATGGCTTACACTGCGCCTATTCTATCTCTTCAGAGTAAGTATTGGCTATGGATACGTTAAATTTTGGTCTTTTAGACCCCATTAGGCTGCCACTAGCAAAAAAAATCTATAAGTCACACTACCCAGCAGCCAAGCCTAAGGCGGATGAACGTATCATCACCGCCAAGCAAGACCATCAATTATGTGGACTCGTGCGCTTTCGTAACATCGAAACCTATCGACTAATGACGGGGATGCTAGTGATTCCAGATTATCGTGAAGCCGGCGTTGGCCATGCACTCATGCGCCACCTTGTTGCCACTGAGCTTTCCGAACGTGATTTTTGTTTTGCATTGAACCATCTCGAGTCGTTTTATTCCCAGCATGGATTTGAAACAATTAGTGAAGATGCGCTGCCCAACGCAATAAAACAGCTATATATGCGCTATATTCAAGGCGGGAAATCACTTGTTGCAATGCGTTACATTGATCCGACATAAACTTATCAACGGTTTACTATCCATACGCTATAAGAATTTGGTAAAATGCTAGGTTAGCAATTTTGCATTTAAGAAAGGTAAAGTCTCCCACATGATGGCTCTTAGGAAATCTTTTGAACAGCTGCCCTCTTTGGCGCAGGATCCAGACCAGTTTGAGGTCTTGTATTCTGCCAACGATTATCGCGAATATCTTATTCAAGCGATACGTGAGGCGCAATCAAGAATCTACCTAGTCGCACTTTATCTTGAAGACGATGACGCTGGACGCGAAGTACTCTCTGAGCTTTACCTTGCGAAACAGAGAAACCCTGATCTTGATATTGCGGTTTGTGTTGATTGGCATCGCGCGCAGCGCGGCTTGATCGGCGCAGCGCAATCAGATGGCAATGCCACTATGTATCGTGAGTTTCGTCAGAAGAATGAGCATGGTATTCCCGTTTACGGCATTCCCGTACGTGGTCGTGAGGTCTTTGGCGTATTGCACCTCAAAGGTTTTATTGTTGACGATAAAGTCATTTATAGCGGCGCTAGTCTTAATAATATCTACTTAAACTACCAAGAACGCTACCGATTCGACCGCTATCATGTGCTTGGCAATGCGAAACTCGCAGAGTCGATGGTCTATTTCATTCAAAACGAAATGGTCAGCAACCCAGCAGTCAACGACCTTTCTTTACCAGCAAAACCAACGGCTAAAGATATTAAAGCGGAAATTCGTCAACTTCGTGGCTCACTATCTCAAGCGCAATATGTGTTTGACCATGAACCCGCCAATGAGCACCAGGTTTCGGTCACGCCACTGGTTGGAATCGGTAAACGTCGCAATAAGTTAAATCATCGCATCACTCAACTGCTTGCATTAGCGACAGATGAAATATTTATCTGTACGCCATATTTTAATTTCCCCAAGCCCGTCGCTAAAGAAATCAAGAAAGCACTCAAACGGGGAGTAAAAGTCACGATTGTTGTCGGTGATAAGACCGCCAACGACTTCTATATCTCTCCAGAAGAAGAGTTTAAGACCATTGGTGGGCTTCCTTATCTGTATGAGATGAATCTTCGTCGCTTTGCCAAAGCCAATGAAGCTCACATCGCGAGCCGTCAGTTAAGCCTCAACTTATGGAAACATGAGGATAATAGTTTCCACCTTAAGGGGCTGTGGGTTGATAAACGCTATATGTTGATTACGGGCAACAATCTCAACCCTCGCGCTTGGAAGCTGGATCTTGAAAATGCCATTTTAATTCAAGATAACTACGCCCATTTAACCGAGAAATTCGACAAAGAAGTCGCCAATATCCTTCAGCACACGCAACTCATCTGCACCTATAAGCAGCTAGAGAAAATTGAGCACTACCCAGAGCCCGTACAAAAGCTGATTAAGAAAATTACACGAGTAAGTGCAGATAAGGTATTGAAACAAATATTGTAGCAGGCATGAGGTCGCGAGAGCAGTCTATCGCCTCCCGCTCGACGCTGGCTTTACTCACTTAAACGATATCGGTAAATCCGGTTATCGTCAGAGACATAAGCCTAGATGCGTTTTTTCCATGTCTCGTCCTAAAATACGTTAGAAAGCAAAAAGCCCTGCAAATGCAGGGCTTTTTCATATCTATCGACTCGCTAATTACTTAGCAGGGCGAGATGCGCGCTTACGCTCGTTTTCAGTAAGAAGTTTCTTACGGATACGAATGCTTTCAGGTGTTACTTCTACTAGCTCATCTTCATCAATGAACTCTAGCGCTTGCTCAAGCGTGTGCTTGATAGGTGGCGAAAGAACCTGTGCTTCATCTGTACCAGATGCACGAACGTTGGTTAGTTGCTTACCTTTCAGACAGTTTACTGTCAGGTCGTTTGAACGGTTATGAATACCGATAACCTGACCTTCGTAGACCTCATCCGCGTGCTCAGAGAACAGACGACCACGAGCTTGAAGGAAGAACAATGCGTAAGTCAGTGCTTTACCCGTGCCGTTCGAGATAAGAACGCCGTTGTTACGCTGACCAATTACGCCACCTTTGTGTGGACCGTAGTGATCGTACGAGTGGTAGATAAGACCAGAACCAGACGTCATTGTTAGGAACTCAGTTTGGAAACCGATAAGACCACGAGACGGCATCATGAAGTCCATGCGTACACGGCCTTTACCATCTGGAGCCATATCAGTTAGCTCACCTTTACGTAGACCGATGCTTTCCATGATCGCACCTTGGTGCTCTTCAACTACATCAATCGTTACCGTTTCAAACGGTTCCATTAGCTGACCATCTTCTTCTTTGATGATGACTTCTGGACGAGATACTGCTAGCTCGAAACCTTCACGACGCATGTTTTCAATCAGGATAGAAAGGTGAAGCTCACCACGACCTGATACACGGAAACGATCTGGACTTTCAGTTTCTTCAACACGTAGTGCTACGTTATGAACCAATTCTTTTTCAAGACGCTCAAGGATATTACGTGAAGTAACAAACTTACCTTCTTTACCCGCGAACGGAGAAGTGTTTACTTGGAACGTCATTGTTACTGTTGGTTCATCAACAGACAATGCTTCCATTGCTTCAACATTGTTCACATCACAGATAGTGTCTGAGATTTTCAGCTCACCAAGACCTGTGATTGCAATGATATCGCCCGCATTTGCTTGCTCTACTTCATGACGCTCAAGACCTAGGTAGCCAAGTACTGTACCTACTTTGCCGTTGCGCTTTTTGCCTTCAGCATTAACGATAGTCACTTGTTGGTTTGGTTTAACGCTACCACGAGTCACACGACAAACACCGATAACACCAACGTAAGAGCTGTAATCAAGTTGAGAAACTTGCATTTGAAGTGGACCATCAAGGTCAACTGCTGGTGCTTCTACTGTGTCAACAACGGCTTGGAACAATGGTTCCATGTCTTCGCCAACAACGCCTTCTTCCATTGTTGCCCAGCCATTCAGTGCTGATGCGTAAACTGTGGTGAAGTCTAGTTGCTCATCTGTCGCGCCTAGGTTGTCGAATAGGTCAAAGATTTGATCCATAACCCAATCAGGACGAGCACCCGGGCGGTCGATTTTGTTGATAACAACAATCGGCTTAAGGCCGTGAGCGAAAGCTTTTTGCGTAACGAAACGAGTTTGAGGCATTGGGCCGTCAACCGCGTCAACGATCAACAATACAGAATCAACCATAGACATAATACGCTCAACTTCACCACCGAAGTCCGCGTGTCCAGGAGTATCAACGATGTTGATACGGTAATCGTTCCAGTTGATTGCTGTGTTTTTAGCAAGAATGGTAATACCACGTTCTTTTTCGATATCGTTCGAATCCATCACGCGTTCTTCTGCTTCACCACGAGATTCCAGCGTACCGGATTGCTGTAGCAATTTATCAACTAGGGTAGTTTTACCGTGGTCAACGTGCGCGATGATCGCGATGTTTCTTAACTTATCAATCTGTGGAGTAGACATGGGTTTTTCTTTCACTCATTAGAGGCTGCCGCTTGATTGCTGCTAGCTGGATTTCAAAAACGCTCAATAATATACCAGATAATAGGCTAGACCCAAAAAATATGTGATCAACTTCGTTGAAATTTTTGCAATTAATCGTTTTCACGCTTTATTGGCATCCGTTTTTTGCCAACAATGTTACCTGTAAGCATTTGATTAGGGTTGACATCGTTTGAAAAGCCATGCTGAATGTATGGGCGATTGATTCAACTTGGTGCAAAAAATAAATATTGCACCATTAAAGTGCAGTCAATGATCATTTTGGTGCATAAAAAGAACCAATCTGGAGCAGCAAAGAATCAAACCAATGAAAAATAAAGGATTTATTTTTTGGCACGGTTTTAGCTTTATAAAAATCAGCATCGATTAACGCACTTCACTAAGCAGACGTTAATCAATGCCGATTACATAAATCGTAGCTATTAAACCGTATTAATAACACTGGAGGTTATCCAAGATGTCCGTAGAAAATGTACTATCGCTGATCCAAGAAAACGAAGTGAAATTCGTCGACCTACGCTTTACTGATACTAAAGGTAAAGAACAGCACATCTCTATTCCTGCACACCAAATCGACAATGACTTCTTTGAAGAAGGCAAAATGTTCGATGGTTCATCTGTTGCTGGTTGGAAGGGTATCAACGAATCTGACATGGTAATGATGCCTGACGCATCAAGCGCAGTACTTGACCCGTTCACAGAAGATTCAACGCTGAACATCCGTTGTGACATCCTTGAGCCTGCTACTATGCAAGGCTATGACCGTGACCCTCGCTCAATCGCGAAACGTTCTGAAGAGTACCTACGCGCTACTGGTATTGCAGACACGGTTCTTATCGGTCCAGAACCTGAATTCTTCCTTTTTGATGACGTGAAATTCAACACGGATATGTCTGGTTCTTTCTTCAAGATTGACGACATTGAAGCCGCTTGGAACACAGGTTCTGATTTCGAAGGTGGTAACAAAGGTCACCGTCCAGGCGTTAAAGGTGGTTACTTCCCAGTCGCTCCTGTTGATTCTTCTCAAGATATCCGTTCTGCAATGTGTCTTGTTATGGAAGAGATGGGTCTTGTTGTTGAAGCTCACCACCATGAAGTGGCAACCGCTGGTCAAAATGAAATCGCGACTCGTTTCAATACGTTGACAACGAAAGCCGATGAAACTCAAATCTACAAGTACGTTGTACATAATGTTGCTCACGCGTTCGGTAAAACGGCAACCTTTATGCCTAAACCACTTGTTGGTGATAACGGTTCTGGTATGCACGTTCACCAATCTCTTGCTAAAGACGGTGTTAACTTGTTTGCTGGTGATAAGTACGGCGGTCTATCTGACCTTGCTATCTACTACATCGGCGGCATCATCAAACACGCTCGTGCTATTAACGCATTTGCTAACCCATCAACAAACTCATACAAGCGTCTTGTACCGGGTTTTGAAGCACCTGTTATGCTTGCATACTCTGCACGTAACCGTTCTGCTTCAATCCGTATCCCAGTGGTACCAAGCCCTAAAGCACGCCGTATCGAGCTACGCTTTGGTGACCCAGCTGCGAACCCGTACCTATGCTACTCAGCAATGCTGATGGCTGGCCTTGACGGAATCAAGAACAAGATCCACCCTGGCGAAGCGATGGACAAAGACCTTTACGACCTTCCAGCAGAAGAAGCAGCAGAAATCCCAACGGTTGCTGAATCTCTAGAAGTCGCGCTTAAAGCTCTAGATGCCGATCGTGAGTTCTTAACCGCTGGCGGTGTATTCTCTGATGATTTCATCGATTCTTACATCGATCTTAAATCAAAAGATGTTGAGCTTATCAACATGACAACGCACCCTCTAGAATTCGAACTTTACTACTCAGTATAAGTCGCCTTCTTGATGTAAATTGCATTGTTGCAATAAGATAATAAAGCTCGCCTCGCAGGCGGGCTTTTTTTATATCGGAACAAAACACGCTTTCGCTACCCTATGAAGACGGAATGTTCATTTGCGGCATACCTTTTCATTCATATCATTAAAAATCATAGGAGAGAGTGGCATGAAAAGATTGTGGGGATTCGGCTTGTTGCTGATAAGCATCATCGTTCATTCTGCCGATGTCTATGTATGGACAGACAACAAGGGAGTACTGCATTTTAGCGATACTCCTGATCATCCCAGCGCTAAACTGATTAAAATTTCGACCCCCACTCCTGTTACTCATGAAATCACGGACATCAATGACCCCGTGAATCCCAGTGTCGAAAGAATCAAAAAAACGACGAATAAAACACAAGCAAAAAGCACGACAAAGGTGAGAATCACCGCTCCGGCTCACGATGCGACGATCCGCAGTAATCCAGGCTTTATCGAGGTTACCGGGGATATTAACCGCAACTTGGATATTGGTGACAAGCTTCAGTTGTTACTCGATGGTAAGCCTTATGGCGCGCCGAAATCCAACCCTTATTGGTCTTTAAAGTACGTTGATCGCGGTACACATACACTTACGATTCAAATCCTACAAAGCGGCAAGGTTATTGCATCATCAGATACGATAACGGTGCATTTACATCGCACAACGGTGCAATAGCCTTAACAACAGCGTTGCTGCTTTTACTCGCTGACAAATTGCGCCATACTTGAATATTCATTGCACCAACTTGGTGCTTAGTGTTATTCAAAGACGTGCAATGCACCAATGACGAGCAGAGTAAGGGAAGCGAGTGCCAAATAGCGAACTGACAAATGCCATATTAAGTAATGTGGTCACCGCAACATTAATGCTGGATGAATCCTTAACGGTTCGTTATGCCAACCCTGCGGCGGAACAACTTTTTGCTCAAAGCTCTAAGCGCTTGGTGGATTCACACCTCTCTCAATTTATCCAACACGCTTCTCTCGATCTCGCCCTTTTAACCCAGCCACTACAAAGTGGACAAAGCATTACCGATAGCGATGTGACCTTTGTGGTCGATGGCAAGCCATTACTTCTTGAGGTTACCGTCAGTCCCATGTCATGGAATAAGGACTTGATGCTACTCATAGAGATGCGAAAAATCGGTCAGCAAAAACGATTAACACAAGAGCTCAACCAGCACGCGCAGCAACAAGCGGCAAAGCTCTTAGTTCGCGGACTGGCGCATGAGATAAAAAATCCACTCGGCGGTTTACGAGGAGCGGCTCAGTTGCTATCTAAAATGCTGCCAGACCCGAGCCTTAACGAATACACCCATATCATTATCGAGCAAGCTGACCGGTTACGAGCTCTGGTGGACCGTTTATTGGGCCCGCAAAAGCCTGGCACAAAAAAAGAAGAGAACCTGCACTTAATCCTTGAGAAAGTAAGACAACTGGTAGAGTTAGAGGCGGGAACAAGCCTTTCTATCGAGCGAGATTACGATCCCAGTCTTCCACCCATTTTGATGGACACCGATCAGATCGAACAAGCATTACTTAACATCACCAGTAATGCAGCCTTGATACTCGCTAAGCAAGATAACGGCCAAATCACCTTGCGTACACGCACTGTGCATCAGGCGAATATCCATGGCCAGCGTCACAAGTTGGCTGCGCGTATTGAGATTATCGACAACGGTCCCGGCATTCCAACAGAATTACAAGACACCTTGTTCTATCCCATGGTGAGTGGGCGTGAAGGTGGTACCGGATTAGGACTCTCTATCTCACAAAACTTGATCGACCAACACAATGGAAAAATAGACGTAGAAAGTTGGCCCGGTCGTACCATTTTTACTATTTATTTGCCTATTTAACATCACGGATGGGCTTGCTGTAAGGACGTTTGGCTATGAGTAAAGGTTATGTATGGGTCGTTGATGACGACAGTTCAATACGATGGGTGATAGATAAAACCCTGTCGTCAGCAAATATAAAATGCGAAACCTTTGCCGATGCAGAGAGTGTACTGATGGCACTAGAACGAGAAGTGCCTGATGTCTTGGTATCTGATATCCGCATGCCAGGTATGGATGGGATTGAACTGCTTAATCAAGTGCAGAAACGCGCCCCCGATTTACCCGTTATTATCATGACGGCCCACTCGGACTTAGATGCTGCAGTGAACGCCTATCAAAAAGGGGCATTTGAGTACCTACCAAAGCCCTTTGACATTGATGAGACACTGACGCTCGTTGAGCGTGCCATTGCACACAACCAAGAACAAAAGAAAACACTCACATCTGAAGAAGTGGTCCCGACGAATGCACCAGAAATCATTGGTGAAGCCCCGGCCATGCAAGAGGTGTTTAGAGCCATCGGGCGACTATCACGTTCATCGATCTCTGTACTTATCAATGGTGAATCAGGAACAGGTAAAGAACTCGTGGCCCACGCGCTGCATCGCCATAGCCCTCGGGCCAATAAACCTTTTATTGCTCTCAATATGGCGGCCATCCCTAGAGATCTCATCGAGTCTGAGCTTTTTGGTCATGAGAAAGGCGCATTTACCGGGGCAAACAGCGTTCGCCAAGGGCGGTTTGAACAAGCCAATGGCGGAACGCTCTTTTTGGATGAAATCGGTGATATGCCACTCGACATTCAAACGCGCCTGTTACGTGTATTAGCCGACGGTCAGTTCTATCGTGTCGGTGGCCACGCGGCGGTTAAAGTGGATGTCCGTATTGTTGCGGCCACACACCAGCATTTGGAAAAGCTCGTCGCGCAAGGTGAGTTTAGGGAAGATTTATACCATCGGCTTAATGTCATTCGTATTCACATCCCGGCCCTTAGAGAACGTAAACAAGATATTGAGAAGCTGACCTACCACTTCTTATCACTGGCGGCAGAAGAACTCGCCGTCGAATGCAAGTCACTTGGCACAGACACCGTCGACATCCTCACCAAGCTCGAGTGGCCAGGAAACGTTAGACAGTTAGAAAATACCTGTCGATGGCTAACCGTCATGGCAAGTGGCAGTGAAATTCTCCCCAGTGATCTACCAACAGAATTGCTTGATGAGCCTCGAAAGCTCTCTGAAAATGAAGAAGGGGATTGGCAGAAATTGCTGTCTTCTTGGGCCCAAAGCGCTCTGGAGTCGGGAGAATCAGAGATCTTGAATAAATCCCTGCCACAATTTGAACGCATTTTACTCGAGGCAGCGCTCAACCATACCAATGGCCACAAACAAGATGCTGCAAAAGTCCTTGGTTGGGGAAGGAACACCCTAACGAGAAAGCTCAAAGAGCTGTATTAACACTTGCTTCATCACCCTAAGCCACCAAAAAAAAAGGCCGTAGCGAGAAGCTACGACCTTTTTTTTAACATGTTCTCTTCTTGCTAACATCACCTGAATAAAACGGCGCAAGTGTTAAATGAGACGAAGGCTAAAGGCTAAAGGCTAAAGGCTAAACAGCCCAGGAATCACTCATCAAAAACTAGATAACACGCGAGAACTGCTGCTGACGAGCACGTTGACGTAAGTATTTGTCAAAGCACATGCAAATATTACGGATTAATAACCGACCTCTCAGGGTCACTTCTATCGACTCTTTATCTACCGAGACAAGCTCGTCATCCACAAAGGTCTGAAGCAGTGCCAAATCTTCGGCAAAATACTGAGTAAACTTAAGGCCAAAACCCTGCTCAATAGAGTGAATATCAAGCTTGAAATTACAGATAAGTTGCTTGATGACTTCACGGCGAATTAGGTCATCGTTATCCAATACCACGCCTTTCCACAACGCATGTCGTAACTCATTGACCTGCTCGTAATATTTTTTAAGCTCTTTCTGGTTCTGAGCGTAACTATTACCAATCATTGAGATAGCCGAAACACCAAACCCAACCAAGTCACATTCACCTTGCGTGGTGTAGCCCTGGAAGTTTCTATGCAGCTTACCCTCTCGCTGCGCAACAGCCAGTTCATCGTCAGGGAGCGCAAAGTGATCCATCCCGATGAATTGATAACCAGCATCAGTCAGTGTCGCGATCGTGTCTTGCAAAATCGCCATTTTTTCTTCTGCGATAGGCAGGTCTTCATCTTTAATTTTGCGTTGTGCCGCAAACAAAGTGGGCATATGAGCATAGTTGAATACCGATAAGCGACCAGGGCGCAGCGATAACACCTGCTCAAGCGTGGTCGCAAACGAGGCTTTAGTTTGTTTCGGTAAACCATAGATAAGATCTAGGTTAGTCGAACGGAAACCCAGTTCTTTCGCTCGCTTAACCATCGCAAAAATAAAGGCTTCATCTTGTTCACGGTTAACAAGTACTTGGACTTCTTTATTGAAGTCTTGAACACCAATACTCAAGCGATTAAAGCCTTCGTGACGAAGGTGATCGAGCATATCTAGCTCGATTTCTCTCGGGTCAACCTCAATGCTGATCTCTGCACCCTCTTCAAAGAAGAATTCGCTGCGTAAGATCGTCATTAGGCGACTGATTTGGCTTTTCGTCAAAAATGTCGGCGTACCACCACCAAAGTGCAATTGCGTGACTTTTCGGCCTTGCAACAACGTCGCACGCTGGCGGATTTCATGTTCGATAACATCAAGGTACTCGTCTGCTTTGTGGGCATGTCGAGTAATCACCTTATTACAGCCACAGTAATAACAAAGCTTGTGGCAAAACGGGATATGGACATACAACGAAAGCGGGCGATCCTGATATTGAGTACAAGCCATGTCATAGTCAGAGATGGTGTACGCTTCATGAAACTCTACCGCGGTTGGGTATGAGGTGTAGCGTGGCCCAGAATAGTTATACTTATCAAGGATCGCTTGATCCCAGACAATCTGTTGATTCGTTTCTGAGTGACTTTGAGACATGGTAATACTTCCAATAAACTGTGTTGCCTTAACCTCCTCGTGCGAGGAGTTAGATGAGCGCTATTTTGCCATAGGATTGTGACGGATAACGCTTGAACCATAACTTTTACGTCGGCGGTGAACAAAAATGCTAGCGTGATCACTTGTTAGCCAACAAGGTTCTTCATTCCTAGCTGACTAATTTGACATTAATCTGATCATTTAGAGGGCGAACGCTGACGTGTAATTGCTTTAACTCTTCGACAATCGCATCCGCTAAGCGTGTTTCCGCCTTTTGGCGAGCAAGATTATCTCGCATACGATCTTGCTTTTTCATCTCTTGTCGAGCGTCGCCTCGCGGCATATCTTTCACGATATGAAAAAGCTCGGACGTCGCGGGGTACAGCTCATCAAAATCAATTCGCTGTTCACCCTGCACGTAGTCCATGATGTTATAAAGCCTAATCGCCGCTTCTGAAAGGTCGCATTGTCCCTGGATCGTCGCAAGACAAATGGTATCGACACTCTCAAAAATATTCGCGTTACGCTTGTTAATGGCCAGTTTTTGGTGTTGCTTAAGCAACTCCTTTTGCTTTTTAAGCTGCAGTAGCAAATAGCCCGCATAGCCAGCTAAACCAGTGATAATAAGCACACCAACAATTGCTAGCAAAGTAACGGTATTCATCTACGCTGTCCTTCCTTAATCTTTAAACTGGTCCATATTAATGCCTTCGAATTGTGACAATAATTCATCGTCACTAGAAGGTGACTTTTTCTTCGTCATCACTTCAACTGGCATATCAATATCATCAAAACCTTCTTCATCTTCGTCGTCAGGAACAACAAGACCAAGTTGGTTCATCAAAATTTCCATACGATCCAGTTTTTCATCTACGTATTTTTGTAGACCAATACCTAGATTTTCACCCGCTTCAAGACGATCAAGTAACACGTTAAGCTGAGCATCATTTTCAAGCATCTCAAGCTCTTTTTCTGCTGAGATTTTGCGCTCTTGCTTAGACGACTTTTTCTTCTCTTCCACGATGAGTGGGATCTTCTTTTTGCTTCCAAGACGAGGATCGCGTTTTACTGACGAACCCGAATGGTGGCTTTCTGAACCATCAGAATGACGGCTACCCGCTTTTAAGCCTTTACGTTTTTTCAAACGCTTCTGTTCACGGCCATCAACATCAGCCTGTGAACGATTACGCGTAACCGCAACTGGCTCAGGAGCCATACCAGGCGTTCTCGATTTCTTCTTACGACTCATTACGTAAGTTTCCTCAATATAATTACATCATTACCAATAAACTCGATTTCTAGTCCGTCTCTCTTCGCTAAATACAAGAAAGTCGCGCGACTAAAAAATACGACATGTGTTGGGTCATTTTTATAGTGCCATGTCGAAAAGGCATCCACATCAATCACCATTTTTGTCATTAATCCCAGGTATCCTCCTGGCTTAATGAGCGTTAACCATTGTTGCCAAACATTGTTTGGCTGATACAAGTGCTCTATCACTTCGGTCGCTGTCACAAAGTCATACTCTGATTCTAGCGCTTTTGACTCTGGATAGTAATACAGGTCATACAGAGACATCGGAAAGCCTTGCTCCTCAAACATCAGAGAAAGCGTTGGGCCCGGTCCACAGCCGAAATCTAATCCAGTTGAGCCTTGAGGTAATCGTTCAGATAATGGTGACGCGACGCGAGACAAAAAACGTCGATAACCCTCATCACTTGGGTCATTGTTATGTAGATCATAGACCGCTTTTTCTTCACGAGCATCCAAACGCTGCTTTGCTGGTACAAACACCAACTGACATGTCTGGCACTGTAAGAAATCTCGCTTTTTATCGCTATGATAGTGCGATGCATTTTCTGCAGCACAAAGTGGGCAAGTTTCCACTCATTATCTCCTGAACGATTCAAGGGTGCGAAACATACCAGAAAGTGAGCGTAGAGGGGAGAGTGATCGAGTGTTTTTTCTACAATTTAGTGTAAAAAAGCCAGACAGATGAGTAAAAGGGGGCGACTTCCCCCTAATCGCTTCGCTTACATCCAGTCGGTATTACGGATAATACCGACAGCAATCCCTTCGATAGCAAGATGCTGAGCAGTTAAATCCACCTCAATCGGAGAAAAAGAGTCATTTTCAGCGTGCAGTAATACTGTTGAGCCTTTGCGCTCTAGTCGCTTAACGGTAACATCATCGTCGACACGTGCTACGACAACCTGTCCATCACGGACATCTTGCGTTTTATGTACAGCAAGTAAGTCACCATCCATAATGCCGATGTCTTTCATACTTTCGCCGTTCACGCGAAGCAAGAAGTCAGCTTTAGGTTTAAACATGCTCGGGTCAACTTGATAGTGTGCCTCTACATGCTCTTGCGCCAAGATAGGCTCACCAGCCGCCACTTGCCCTATCAATGGTAATCCTTCATCTTCATTCGCTGCAGGCTGTTCCAAGAGGATACGAATACCGCGAGAAGCGCCTGGGATGATTTCAATCGCCTTTTTACGCGCCAATGCTTTTAGGTGTTCTTCTGCCGCATTTGCTGAACGAAAACCCAGCTCTTTTGCGATTTCGGCACGAGTGGGTGGCATACCGGCGTCTTCAATTTTCTTTCTTATTAGATCAAATACTTGCTGTTGTCGTGGAGTTAGCGGCTTCATGCATCACCTGTCTGTTTATACAGTTAACTGTGAGTATATCCAGTAAGTTTGTAATTGCAAAGACAATCGGTTGTTTTTTAGCAAATAGTCGCTGGATTACTCAGCACCTCGCCTCACGACACGAATTCTCTGTTTACATTTATTTTCATTAAAAGGTAAGACCAGTTTCTGGTATCCTTGCAGCGCTCTAAATTTGACGTCTAGGATTAAGGAGCGCACTGTTAATGCAATACCCTACCTTCGACGTTGTTTTTTTCGTACAAATTGAGGCTGTGAACCGCTATGTCTTCACGACAATCATTTTTCCGTTCTTTATTAAAGCTGCCCATGTCAGTGTTAGTCAAAGGAACGGCGATCCCATCAAACCCGATTGACGATCATAATATCGATATCACGAAACCTGTGGTATATGCGTTACCGTTCAATTCGAACGTTGATCTTCTCACACTGCAAAAACAAGCGGTGGCATTAGGGTTGCCCGATCCACTGGAGCCAATTGTGCTCAATGGAGAAGAACGGAATCGGTTTGTATTCATAGCCTCAAGACCAACCCTGTTTACACGTGACGATGACGTTCCAAGTGACTCAATCACTTTGTTTTCTGATCTACTAAAAGAGCATAAAAAAGACCCCACTCTGGATGTACAAATCATTCCGACAACCGTGCTCTGGGGTCGCAAACCCGGTAAAGAATCCGATACCAAACCTTACCTACAAGCCATGAATAGCCTACAGAAAGCCAAGGCGCTCTTTATGTCTGGACGCGACTGCATGGTGAGATTCAGTCCAGTGGTATCATTGCGTTATATGGCCGACGTGCATGGCACAGACGAATCCATTGCTCATAAACTTGCTCGCGTTGCTCGGATTCACTTTTCTCGCCAAAAACTCGCGGCATCAGGCCCTAACCTGCCAAATAGGCAGGTCTTGTTCCAGCGGTTATTAAATTCTCCTGTCATTGAACAAGCCATCCAAGATCATGCTGCGACTAACGGCATTGAAGTCGAGAAAGTTCGTAAAGAAGCTCATCAAATTATGGATGAAATTGCGGCCGATTTTTCTTATAAGCTAGTGAGAATTGGCGATGTTGTGATGACGTGGCTATGGAGCAAATTATACCAAGGCATCAATGTCAATAACGCTTCAACCGTTCGACGCTTAGCGCAAGATGGGCACGAGATTGTCTATGTCCCTTGTCACCGCAGCCATATGGATTATCTGTTGTTGTCCTATATTTTGTACCGTGAAGGGATGGTGCCACCACACATTGCGGCGGGCGTGAATCTAAATTTCTTCCCGGCTGGGCCTATTTTTAGACGCGGTGGTGGGTTCTTCATTCGACGCAGCTTTAAAGGCAACAGGCTGTACTCAACCATTTTCCGAGAATACCTCGCAGAGCTATTTTCTAAGGGGTATTCGGTCGAATTCTTCAGTGAAGGTGGGCGCTCACGCACAGGTCGATTACTGCAAGCCAAAACGGGCATGCTCGCCATGACCATCCAAGCGATGTTAAGAGGGCTAGATCGTCCAGTGACGCTGGTTCCTGTTTATATTGGCTACGAGCATGTTATGGAAGTCAGCACCTACGCTAAAGAGCTGAGAGGCAAGCGCAAAGAAAAAGAAAACGCCGGTCAGATCCTAAAGACCATTCGTAAGCTGCGTAACTTTGGACAGGGCTACGTCAATTTTGGCGAACCTATTCCGCTCAACCAGTACCTGAATGACCATGCTCCAAGCTGGGCTAAAGATATTGACCCTATGGGTACCAGCAAACCAGAATGGCTTACTCCAGTAGTCAATAACCTTGCTACGAAGATGATGACACACATTAACGACGCAGCAGCGGCTAATGCCTTAACCCTATGTGCGACCGCTTTATTGGCGTCTCGCCAGCGCGCCTTGTCTCGCGACAGCTTAGTGAATCAAATCGATTGTTATCTCGCACTGCTTAAAAACGTGCCGTATTCCGAGACATCAACCATGCCAACCACTACGGCTGAAGCCCTAGTTGAGCACGCAGAATCACTAGATAAGTTTGTTGTTGAGTCGGATTCGCTGGGTGATATTATCTCGCTTGATCGAAACCAATCGATTCTAATGACTTATTATCGCAACAACATTATCCACTTGTTTGCCCTGCCCTCATTGATTGCACAAATGTTGATTCGAGAACACGCTTTATCACTCGAGGTCATTAAGTCCAATGTGGCTAAGCTGTATCCGTTTTTGCAAAAAGAACTGTTTTTGAGCATCGATGCAAGTGAACTGGATAACCTCACTGATCACATTGTTGAAGAGCTTGCACGCCAAGAACTGCTTATTATTGATAACGGTTTGGTGTCGATGAATCAGTCCAACACTCAAATGTTGATGCTGCTAGGTCGAACTATTTCAGAAACCCTTCAACGCTACGCAATCGCCCTGAACCTTTTGGCGGCTTACCCTGAGCTGGATAAGCAAGACCTTGAGCAGAAGAGCCAAGACATCGCACAGCGCCTAGGTCGCTTGCATGGTATTAATGCCCCAGAGTTTTTCGACAAAGGTGTCTTTGCTTCATTGTTCAGCACCTTGAAAGACCAGCAATATCTGGATGTCGACGGCAATTGTGATACCACTCAAACAGAAGCACTGGCAAACCTCCTATATTCTTTGCTTTACCCTGAGGTGAAGTTAACCATTCAGGAAAGTGTCCATCAATCTGACGAGCCGACGGCGGAAACATCGCTTTAAGCGTTCGCGCTATCCTCACGGATTCAACATAGAATCGCTCAAAATAAAAACGCCGACTCATCATGAGTCGGCGTTTTTATAATGACAGAATATTTACCACAGGCACGTTTACTAAAGAGACGCGTTACCACAGGGAGACTAATAATCCTGTCGTGATCGCCATACCCACATAATTATTATTTAAAAATGCTTGGAAACAAAGACTACGTTCTCGGTGTCGAATCAACCATTGTTGGTAAACAAACAGCGCACCAACAACAAGCAAACTCCAATAATAACTGGTCCCTAATTCATACCAATGACCAAGCGTCATGAGCATTGCCAAGACGGCCATTTGCAACAAACCAATAATGAGTTTATCTCGGCGACCAAACAATATCGCGGTCGACTTAATACCCACATTCAGGTCGTCATCGCGATCTACCATGGCGTATTGTGTGTCGTAGGCAATGGTCCACAACGCGTTTAGTGCGAACACAAACCACAAGACGACTGGCAGCTCATTAGCTTGGGCAGCCCACGCCATTGGGATTGCCCAGCTAAAAGCTAAACCTAGAAACAATTGTGGCAGATGCGTAAAGCGCTTCATGAACGGATAAATAAACGCTAAAACCAATCCCACTAGCGACAGTTGAATCGTCAACGTATTCATAGTGAGCACAAGCAAAAACGAGGCGACCGCCAACACAAGAAACAGCCCTATCGCTTCTTTAGATGACACCGTGCCAGAAGGCAACGGGCGGTGCTGTGTACGCTTAACCAATCCATCAACATTGCGATCGGCGAAGTCGTTGATAACACAGCCAGCACTGCGCATCATGACCACACCCAAACAAAATACCACCAGTACGTGAATATTGGGGATCCCTCCAGCGGCAAGAATCAACGCCCACAAGGTTGGCCATAGCAATAGTAATGTACCAATGGGTTTATCCATTCTCGTCAGTTGCCAATAGGCTTTAGCTTTAGTTGACGTCATCGATACTCTCCATTTTATAAACAGGCGAATGCGGCAAAAATAATTCGGCAACTAAGATAGGATGCCCCGCGACCCACAAACGAGAGCGGCGAGCAAATAACTCACCTTCTGACGTCGTTAATTGCGCAATTTCGAGTGCGTCACGCTTGGTATCCGCACTTGAAAAAACGGTCACACCAAGCGGTGTATTCCCTTGCTGAGAGATATCATAATCGCCCTGTCCCATTGTCGATAATGACATGAGCGTACGTCCAATCACCCACGGTTGGTCATCCCCTCGTAGGACGACCTCTCGTAACCAGCAATCTTCATGTGCTAACCGCTCAATTTCTTCTTCGGTCATCATGTCAGCACTACTCTTAGTATTACTGATCACTTCAACCGACAACGTATCGCACTCAGCATTAAGTCGATATGACAGTGAGCCTTGTTCGGTAAGCCATTGCAGCATGTTGCTACTCATAGACTGGAATTGGTCTGGGGATTGCCAGTGAGCTTGACTTAAGACTTTTAAATAGTCGGTAACTGAATCATTCATTTTACTATTCAATAACACGCGCTTAGCGCGTACAATCATTATTATATTGAGTGGCCATATTGTATCACTCTATGAGTGATTTAACTCAGGTTGTATTGCGTCATTGTAACAAAGTTAATCGCTTGTAATATCGGCTTAATGGCGTTTATAAGAGGGAAATATGCGTAAACGTTACCTAACCCAGTTTTTCCTAATGCTAGGCTTGACTGTTTCTATGCCCGGCTACGCCTCTAATGAGCCCGTGCCTTCTCTCGCCTACTTCACGTTAGAGCCAGAATTGACGACAAACTTTTTTACCAAAGGAGACCGTTTAGGTTATGTGCAGGTGCGCATTGATGTGATGGTGGCTGACTCTGCTGACTTGAGTATTATCGAACATCATCAACCCTTAATTAGGGATGCCGTTGTTGAACATTTAGGTCGACAGAATGCCGATGTGATTAAATCGCTTTCAGGGCGAGAAGAGATCCGTCACGCCCTAGTCGACAAGCTCAACAACCTGTTACTCGCCGAAACGGGTAAAACAGTTATTGCAGACCTCTTGTTTACCAAATATCTATATCAATAACGACCGTCACTTCCGACATTTCAGTATTCCACTTATTATCACTGGTCGTTACTCTCGTATTGTCATCGGCGCATTGAACATGGTGCGCCAGCACTAGTGTCGCTTAAATCGGTAGCTGTCTAATAAACCCAGTATCGCACCACTCACAAGCCCTGCTAAGTGGGCCGTATTTGCGATCGCTAAGAAGGGCTGCACAAAGCCTAACACCAACCACACTAGCATGAATCCAATCAATGGCCTTGGCATCTCTAAACCAATATCAGGTCGCTTCCACGTCAGTATCCATAAATACCCAACCAACGCATAAACCACACCAGACAAACCACCAAAGTTTGCACCATCGACCCAGTATTGTCCCGTACCAGACACGGCAGCAGAGACCAAAAATATCTCTAGGAGTTTTTTGCTTCCTAGTTTCTTTTCAATATCCCCACCTAGCTGCCACCACCACAATAGGTTAAAAATGATATGCATAGCGGAAAAGTGCAGCAAGCCATGAGTAAACCAGCGCCATACTTGCCATTGCTGACCATCTTGAGCCGGAAAATGTAATGCTGAGAAAATCGCTTGGCCCAACCCTAATTGTTGTAACGCGAAGATAACCGAACAAATGAGCATAATGCCCAAGGTTACGACCCCAGCCTTTGCTTTCAGCATAGATAGAAAGCTAGGTGTCGAGTATTGGAAAGGGTTCTTTCGTGTTTCGGCCATGTCCCAAGAAGAGGCTTGATACTTGCTATTACCTGAGTCAGCAAGAAACAACTTGAGTTCGGCTTCCGTCTCAATCTGGTCTTCATCCGTCATTAACCACAATGCAAACTGACCACTCCCCTCTGGCATCATCTGTACCTCGATGTGCCGTGTCGCCATATAATCAATAAACGCTTGCCCCATGCGGGGGCTTTGGAGAGTAATCAATCGAATCATAGTTAGTTCTCTGTTGGGAAATTTGCGCGATGCCAAGCCTCAAAGCCGCCATCAACATTATAAACCTCTTCAAAACCTTGGTTAAGAAGATACTGTCCAGCGCCTTGGCTACTAATGCCGTGGTAACACATCACAAGCACAGGTACATCAAATTCGACCTGCTGCATAAACTCAACCAAAGAATCATTCGTTAGATGATAAGCATTCGGTGCGTGTGCCACGCCAAATGATTGCAGGTCTCGAATATCAACCAGTCGTGCCTCTGCATTCTCTTTTAGTAGCTGTTGAGCACGGTGAACATCAATATGTTGAAGCTGTTCCATGATTCTAAATCCTTACTTTTTTTTTGCTCCCTATCACATCAATTAATGACGAAATAAGGGCAATTTTGTTGTGTCATTTCGTGCTCGTATATTATCACTATTCAGTGCTAACAAAGTACCGACAACCTATAAGGTTATCCACCAGCGTATAATAAACCACCAGCTGTGTGTAAATCTGTGGATTGCGTGAATAAAGTGTTTTTGGATCATTTGATCCACAACATATAGTGATGATCTTGATCTTGCTGTGTGTAAAGTAAAAGGTATCCCCAAGGACAAAAGCGCTGGAGAGCACCATTACCCGCTGGTTTCTGACAGCTGGCAAATAATTTCCTCACAGACTTATCCACAAGAGAAGGGAAGCGTTTGCGATCAGTTTTTCGATCCAATAAAAAAGGCCACGATCATAAGATCATGGCCTTTCATAAATCATGGGGTTAGGGTTTAGAATTCCCCAACCGCGGCTTTCAATTTTTTCATCGCATTCTTTTCTAGCTGTCGAATGCGCTCGGCCGATACGCCGTAGTTATCCGCGAGATCTTGAAGCGTCGACTTATTATCATTAAGCCAGCGCGAACGGACAATATGTTGGCTACGTTCATCAAGTGTTGATAACGCATGCCCTAAACGTGTATTGGTATGATTCTCCCAGTTCTCTGCTTCCACATTGTCAGCAAGATCTGAGCTTCTGTCCTCAAGATACAATGATGGTGCGGTATAAGAGACACCGGTATCATCATCGTCTGTCGGCATTTCAAATGTAGGGTCTTGAGCCGCAAGACGGGATTCCATCTCACGTACTTCTGATGGTTCCACACCCAACTCACGCGCGACCGTTTCAACTTCACCGTTATTGAACCAACCTAAACGCTTCTTCGATTTACGTAGATTGAAAAACAACTTACGTTGCGCTTTGGTTGTCGCTACTTTCACAATACGCCAATTTCTTAGTACATATTCGTGAATCTCAGCCTTAATCCAGTGCACAGCAAACGACACAAGACGAACACCAACCTCAGGGTTGAATCGCTTCACCGCTTTCATGAGGCCAATATTACCTTCTTGCACTAAATCTGCCATCGGCAAGCCATAGCCAGAATAACCACGTGCAACATGAACAACGAATCGAAGATGTGAAAGGATCAATCCCTTCGCAGCGTCAATTTCACCTTTGTAGTGTAGTCTCTCAGCTAGTCCACGTTCCTCATCAGGCGTCAACATAGGATAACTGTTCACTGATCGGATATAGCCATCAAGACTATCTTGTGTCACTAAAGCCATTGAATACGCTTGGGTAGTCATTCATTTCCTCATTCACGTTGAGTCGATACAACACCTTCTTAACTCATCAATACTGAACCTAATCAGTAGGAGATTCAAGAAGGGGGTTGTAATTATGCACAATCAGTTGCGCTAAACAAGGGTAAAAGACGATTAATTTTCACTCATCAATAGGTATGATTCACACCTTTACGACTTTTATCTTGCTATGTTGTTGAATAGTTCAATATTTGATCAAGAGCCCCACCGTGCGGCGCTCCCTCTCTCATTAAGACTGTCTTACATTAAACCGGTTCAATTTCTTTTAGATGACGCTTTGCAGAAATCCTTGCGGCACTGACCCCGAGAAAAACACCAATCATGAGTATAATGAGAGTCTCATCCCAATTGAGTCCAATCAGCCTAAAGTCACTGTCATACAACATTGCTAAGTCCGTCACGGCTCGATTTAAGACAATCGTTATCAACGCCGTCAATAACCAAGCAACAAGCGCACCTAAAAAGCCAAACCACATACCCGAATACAAGTAAGGTCGTAAAATATAGCTATCCGTTGCTCCGATCAGCTTCATTGTCTGAATGGCTTCTTTATTAGCGAGGACATTAAAACGCAACGTATTACCGACAATTAGAAATACCGAAGCCAACATCAATACCGACAACGTCATAACTAGGGTTGAAGATAGCGTTTTGATCGCATCGAAACGGCTTAACCAATCTTCGTCACGCCGAATATCAGTCACATCAGCTTGCGTTCGAAGCTTAGACACCAAGCTGCGATCCGTTTCAACACTGGTATTAGCAGGCTCAATAACAAGTACTCCGGGTAGAGCGTAACCATCAAGGAGGCTGATTGCTTGATCGAGTCCTGAATGCTCACTGAGTTCCGCAAGTCCTTGCTGAGGCGTAATGTACTCGACCTCTTTAACCTCTTCCCAGCTTTCAATGGCATCCTTGAGCACAAGGACTCTCGCATCCGGCACGCCGGTCGTGATATAGGCCGTCACCTGAGAGTGACTGGTGACATCACCCGCTGCCGACGCGACATTCTTGCCTAGCAGGTACAAGCATGCTGGCATGGTTAATGCCATTGAAATAACCGCCAGTGTTAATAAGTTGCCTAACGGGCGTTGCCAGAGTTCACGTAGCGAAAACTTAGCTTGCTTCCAATGCACAGCAAAAAAGCCATCTGATGCTAGACGTTGTTTTTTCGGGCGTTGTTTATTTTTACGCTTAAACACCATCACTGACCTCACTTAAGAAACCTTGATTTAGCTCTAGGTAACGATACTGAGGGCGCGAGCGAACTAAATGGATATCGTGTGTCGCTAATAAGATAGAGACGCCAGCTCGGTTAAACTCTTCAAACAATTGTAGAACCTTATTCGACAACTCTGGGTCAAGGTTACCTGTTGGCTCGTCGGCAAGTAGCATCGTTGGGCGGTTTACCACAGCCCTCGCGATACCAACTCGTTGCTGTTCTCCTCCGGACAACTGACTTGGTAAGCACTTCGCTTTATCGAGCAAGCCTGTCTTATCCAAAGCGGCAGACACACGACGTTTGATCTCATTTTCTGCAATAGCTTCGATACGCATTGGCAAGGCAACATTATCGAAAACGGTTCTATCCATGAGCAGGCGGTGATCTTGAAATACAATACCAATGTTTCGACGCAAGAAAGGGATATCTTTTGGTCGGATTCGACTGATGTCATGGTCGTTAAATAGAATGCGACCATCCGTCGGACGTTCTAGTGCACAAATCAATTTCAGCAAGGTACTTTTCCCTGCTCCTGAATGACCGCCTAAGAAGGCCATTTCGCCGCGTTTAAGGTGAAAGTCGACCTTTTGAAGCGCCTGTCGTCCGCCACGATAGGCCTTACTTACTTGTTCAAATTTGATCACCGAATCATTCCCCTGATTTGGATGTTCTGCGTTGAAAAGGGATGCTATGCATCCCTTATTATCGTTATTTTTTTCTCATCGAGTCGGTTTTATCTCAACTCGTACTATTCATCGCGGCTAAACAGCGCGTCAATAAAGTCTTGTGTTTCAAACGGCCTGAGATCATCAATCCCCTCGCCAACACCAATAAATCGGATAGGAATTTGGAATTGGTCAGCAATCGCGAAGATCACCCCACCCTTAGCCGTTCCATCCAGCTTCGTCAGTGTAATGCCTGTAATTGGCGCAACATCACTAAACAGCTTGGCTTGGCTTATGGCGTTTTGTCCAGTCCCCGCATCCAGCGTTAGCATAATTTCATGCGGGGCTGAATCATCAATTTTCTTCATCACACGGACAATTTTACGCAACTCTTCCATCAAATTGGCTTTATTTTGTAAACGTCCTGCCGTATCAGCTATCACGACATCGACACCACGAGCCTTTGCCGCTTCTATCGCATCATAAATCACGGATGCGCTGTCCGCCCCGGTATGCTGAGCAATCACTGGTACGTTGTTGCGCTCACCCCAGACCTGAAGCTGCTCCACGGCTGCAGCACGGAAGGTATCACCCGCCGCCAACATGACTTTCTTTCCTTGGCCTTGGAACTGTTTCGCAAGCTTGCCGATGGTGGTGGTTTTACCCACGCCATTAACGCCGACCATTAAAATAACGTAAGGTGTCTTTGTTGTGTCGACCTCAAGTGGCTTCTCTACATGACTAAGGATCTCTGCCATTTCTTCTTTAAGTAGGCCATACAAGGCTTCGCCATCTTTTAGATCTCGACGCGACGCTTTTTCGGTCAGATTACCAATAATTTTCGTTGTGGTATCCATGCCGACATCAGCAATAAGCAATTGCTCTTCTAGCTCTTCAAACAGATCATCATCAATCTGTTTATCTTTGAATAGCCCAAAGAACCCGGCACCGATATTCGCTTTGGTTCGGCTTAAGCTGCGCTTAAGACGAGCAAAGAAACTCTCTGTCGGCTTCTCTTGTTCATGCACACGAGGGGCTTCTGCTTCTGCTTCTGC
>NZ_JBFROV010000003.1:28319-29676 GCF_041471725.1 Vibrio sp. 10N.261.51.F12
TCTGCTTCTGCTTCTGCTTCGTTAGTGTGTTGCTCTATCACGCTGTCCGCAATAACATTTTCAACGACGGCATCTTCTGCAACACGTTCTTCCTCAGCCAATTCTTGAGGCTGATTGTTTTCTAATGATTCATCTTGGTGTTGCTGTTCTTCTTGAGTGGGTTGTTTGGTTTCAGTTTGTTCTTCATCACCAAAACCAAGCCAAGAAAGTAATCCGCGTTTTTTCTTTTCTGTCATCTGAAACTATCCTGAATACTGTCATTCAAATGTTTTTAAATCAGGTCCGAGCTACATGAGTATAGGCATCGCACGAGGTGTGAAAATCCCAACAAAATAAAAGTAACAAAGCAGTGAAAAGTTTTGTCAGAGATTGGTACACTTTGTCACTATCAATTTGAGCTCTTCATAGGGCTACGTATAGTATCACTTTATTGTCGGTCAAAAAATCTATGGTTAAACGTCGCAAGCAAACTCCATCACAAAAATCTGCCCCAACGGGAAGCGTGCGTATTATCAGCGGGTTATGGCGCGGTAGAAAGCTACCGGTCCATGACGCCGAGGGTTTACGCCCAACAACGGATCGCGTGAAAGAAACCGTCTTCAATTGGCTGGCACAAGATGTTCCTCACTCTGACGTCCTGGATGTCTTTGCTGGTTCTGGTAGCTTAGGCTTTGAGGCTGCATCTAGACAAGCAAAACAAGTCCAAATGATTGAACTCAACGTTAAAGCTTATCAGCAATTGGTCAGTAACACTGCTTTACTAAAAGCAGAAAACATCCAAACGCATAATACCAGTGCGCTCACATTTCTTGCTCAAACGGGAACACCGCATGATTTGGTGTTTATTGATCCACCATTTCGTCAAGGGTTGCTCCCAGAAACGGTTGCACTACTAGAACAAAATGGCTGGCTAAGCAAAAATGCGTTAATTTATATTGAGACGGAAAAAGAACTGACGCTCGATGCGATCCCTGAATCCTGGGATTTACTCAAAGAAAAAACCGCCGGACAGGTTTGTTACCGACTTTTTGAAAGGAACCACAAATGAACATACTCATTAAACTGGCCAAGATAGCCTTTGGCTTTATCTGGTTAATTTTGATCCTCAATATTTTTGGTGCCTTTGACGGCTTCGTTGATCGCCAAGGAGCCATTGGGCTTTATATCATGACCGCCTTTTTGTTTATCATGCACGGCGTACAAATGGCGATATTTCTGGGCGCGTTCGGTGAACATCTCAAACTCAGCACTTGGGAAAAGTACTCCATTCTAGCCTTTGGTATCTTTGCTCTACTGGATATACGACGTAAACATATGATGTAAAAAAAGCCGCTTATGCGGTAATGCCGTTCACTTA
>NZ_JBFROV010000004.1:0-19344 GCF_041471725.1 Vibrio sp. 10N.261.51.F12
GCAAAAATCAGCAACTCAAGACTGGGGACAACCCACTCAGCAAATTACTCCAACAATGATGCAGAAAGTCTTTATCGTCCATGGTCATGATGATGTACTTCGATTAGAGGTAGAAAATTTTGTGCGTAAAGTCGGCATGACACCTATTGTACTCATGGACCAAGCAAGTGGAAGCAGCACTATCATAGAAAAGATAGAGAAATATAGAGCTGTTGACTTTGCTATCGTCCTTTATACACCATGTGACTTAGGTAAACACAAAAATGCGCCAGAGCTAAGTGGTCGAGCACGTCAAAATGTAGTATTTGAACATGGATACTTCATTGCTCAATTAGGTAGGGACAAAGTGGCTGCGATTATTAAGCAAGGTGTGGAAATTCAGAATGATATTCAAGGTGTTGTTTATATCGGCGCTGAGCTTGACTGGCAAACAAGCTTACTTAAAGAGTTTCACGCTGCTGGACTAAACTTTAATCCTAGCGCTATTTATACCTAACAGTATCCCCCACCATCGCTGAAAAGTAAGTGGGGGGCAAATTCTGCACTATCTCTGACTTAATAAACAATACTCTGAGTAGACTATCGTTCATAATTTAATACATCAAAACAATCTTATTTAATCAATAAACCTACTGGCTTGAATTTTGATTTTCCAGTTTTGTCAGGCGCTCATCCATCTTTTCCATCATCAACCGCAACCACTTCACATCCGTTTTAAGCGCTATCCCTACCCCAACACCGCTAGATAGCGCACTGACAGCGGCAATAATCACCGCTTGATACTCAGCCATTAAATTCATCCCGTATTGCTTCCCAAAAACCAAGCAGTAATGGCGCTAATACGCCTATCACGCCACCCATTTGCACACCGTCAGGCGTAACGCTTGCCGTCAATAACTCAGGGTGACCAGTAGCGAGGGCAACACCTGCACCAATTAACGCTAACCCCTTTTTTGTTGAGGGTTGATTCAAGTCTATTTTCATTTGGGTTATTCCTACTCTAGCCGTTGATGCGCTTCCAGATATACGCGCTGATTAAAGCGGTGAAAATGCCCACCGCGAGTCGTTGAATCATTTCTTTTTGCGTCATACCAGTGCTACCCCTTGCTGCGCATCCGACAACGAGTAATAGCGCCCTACTTCCATAATCGACATAGCATGAACCAAACGCGCTAACAGATTACTATCTGATAAGTTAAGCGCGGCATTGGGTGAGAGGTTCAATTGCCCTGCCACGAACTGCGAGTAATTGCGCGTGTCGTTTTCATGGCTTGGCGCCCAACGAGCAATGATTTCGTTGATGGTGTTTAACCCATACAGTGATTGGTAATTACGAATGAGTTTGGCCGCTGCTCGAAAGCCGTATTTAGAATCAGAAAACGTTTCGAACGCTTTATCCTGGCTTGGCGTAACTTTGCCTGTCCATGCGCTGTTACTAATACGAATGTTGAGCGGGTTGTTATTACGTATCCCGCGATTGAGTTGTGATTTCACGATCTTTACTCCTTGCGGCGCGCCCCACATTAGCGCACCGATTAGCACAATGATGATTAACGCTCGCATAATGGGTTACTCTGGCTCGTCAAACTTTACGGCTACCCAAACTTTGTTGATGGATATGTCCACATCGTTTTGATAGACCGTGGTACCGCTTGCCGCGCCCAAATCAACACTATTCCCCTGCCCTAAAACAGTGGTACGCAGCACTAAATTAAAATCGCTTTGTGCTGTATCGGAATAAAGCGCTCGCTCAACAAAGTGGTTGAAATGGACGCTCCCGACAATTGAAAGACCACCCTCATTTATGACGGCTGGCACCTGCGCCAACGTTGCGTTTTGTTGATATTGACCACTTAGCTGCAATTCATAATCAACAACGAGATTGCCGCCACTGTCCGCGCAACTTTGTACAGCGGCTAATGCGTCACCCGACAAGCCGATAGATTTGCTCACATGCAATGAGATCTCAAAGCCCATCACGTTCCACCATTCAGAGGATACGTATTGCTGCATATCTTCAAACGCCGTAAACAAATTAAAATACAAGCCGTCATCGTCATGTTCGTAGAGGCGTTGGTTATAGCCACTCGCGTCATCTTGATAATCACGGCCTAAGCGGTACTCAATTGGATAAGGTATCGAGAACGGGTAAACCGATTTAAGGCTGACTGCCGCCGTCAAATCCGGTGGCGCAGAGCCACCAAATTGACTCAATAGGCCATAGAGAAATTCAATTTTGTTGCGACTGCTCCCCGTTGGCAGCTCTGGAAGTTTGGACATGGTTAATACTCCAAGACTTGAACGGCATCCGGCGCCGTTCCTGTTAGTTCAATTAATGCCGTGCTGTCTAAACGGATTTGCTCACCTGCGGCCAATTCAAAGCCCATCAAATCAATCAGCCCTGTATTGGTGGATTTCGCTTTTATCCACACACCTTTACGCATGGTATTGGCGGGAATAGAAAGCGGGACGTCACCGATATGAGCATTTAGGTTGCCACTAACCTCAAGCACCACTTTCGGCAAGGTGCTCACTGCGAGGCTTTGCCCTGCTTTAATTTCTACAGGGGGTAACGAGTCCACACCAAGCGACTGATTATTTTCAATCTGCATCTTTGGCATTGAGTTAATGGTGACCTGTTGCCCCTGCGCAATTTCAACGGCAGGTAACGCGCTCACTTCGATTTGCTGATCATCATCAATCTGCATTTTCGGCATGGTTTGAATATCGAGCTTTTGACCTTCGATAGGCGCCGTGAAATCGCCCACACCATGCTCTAGGCTTAATCGACCTTCACCACTGAGCAGAACGCGCCCCAATTTTTTGCCGTATCGAAAAACAGAACGATTAAGCAAGGTCACGCGCTCGCCTGTTTCATCCATTTCAACGGTGAGTTTGCCGCTAATGGATTCCACAAATAGCCACGTTGATTCCAAGGTGACGGGGATAGGTTGCCCTTTAATAAGTTCTACAATCATTTGCGCATCGCCTTCACTAAGACAAAGCCAAGCACTAACACAATGATGCCCATTAGGATCAGTTGTTGTTGGTTCAATTCACTTTGTCCGTTGTCTTGTTTGAACTTGGCAAGCTCGGTTAACTTGTTTAGGTTCTCGCTGTTTTGCGATGCCTGATTACCCGCAAGCCCTGCCATCATTTGTAAGTGTTCGCTGTTTGATGCGCTGTATTCTTCAAGCGCTCCCGCTGCGAACTTCAATGAGTTCTCGGTGTTTCTGTCGACTAATTCGAGTGACTGCTTACCAAAGTCGAGTGATTCGCTTACCGTGTTCCCTGCAAACTCAAAGGACTCATCAAGCGCATCGCCCGCAAATTCAAATGACTTGGCAACGCTGCCGTGATCGGTGACCGTGGCGTTAATGGTTGAGCCTTCAATACCACTCAGCGCCACGCCTAAGTTGTCACCGCTAATAGCATTTTGGCTACTGGTGTTCTTTGTACTGGTGCTATTGCTTGAACTGGAACTGCCGCCCATGCGCTACACCTCCCAACGTAAAAATTCGTGGTCACCGTGTTGGCTAACTTTCACATCACCAAGACGCTTTAATAGCCGGGCGACCAATGGAAAATAGGTGCGGGTTGAAATAGCACTCAAGCCAGAACGTTTGACGTATTCGGCAAGCTCTCGCGTGGCATCCACCGCACCATTGCCTGATACCGCCCAAATGAAATAGGCATTGCCCATTACTTCCCCTGCCACCGTTAACCGATAATCTTCACCGGACAATTCATACACGCTGACACGACCGCCTTTGATTTCGTGTTTCATCACGTCAAAGTCATTAGGGCAGGCACGAAAGGCAGGTTTGAGCCGTTCAATCGCGCTCGATGATTCGGTGACAATTGAGATCATTTCAGCACCTTGAGCGCAAATACCGCTATCAACGCCACACCCACAATCAGCCACGGGTTTACCCCGCCGCCCATGTTGATGCCGCCAATGGATTGCCCTGATTGGTTACTACTTTTTGCGGTAGAGGGGCCAGCACTGCCACCCGTTAAACCACCACCGCCCGTTAAACTGGTCATTGCTCCAAACATATCAACCCTTCTTAAACCAGATAATCAGCGCAAGAATGGCGATGATTTGCCAAGCGGTTTTATTCACGCCTTGAGCGGAAAAATAACCACTGGCAAACACCACCCCCGCCACGCCTAAATAGAGAAAAGGCACTACTTGCCTCCTTTCACGGCGACATAAGCCCCACCTAATACGACCACCATGATCAACGCCACAATCATGAGCGTTTGCCACTGCACACCTTGCCCACCTGTTTGCACAGGGGCGCCATTGGGTTGCTGATAGTCATTATTGTTGGATCGGTTTTCGTCAGGGTTGGACGTTTTAGCACGGTCTAACTCGTCATCCATTTTGATGCCAAGCCAATCACCACCAAAGCCGCCGACCACATCGACCGCACCACCTACAATCTCGCCCGTACTTTCCACTAAGCTGTCCCACCACCCCGAACTGGTCGAGGTGGCCGCGCCTGTCGAAAGATATTCGTCAGGGTATGCCATGAGTCACCCCCTTATTTCGGTTGAGAAATCACGCCCACTTGCTCGATCGCTTCAATCAATACCGGAATGCTGCCCGCCGCTGATTTCTCGATCTCAAACTGCAATTGTTTATAGGCGTTAGTTGGCAAGCGCCCCTCAACACCAAAGCCGGTACGAACGAAGTCCAAAGAAAACCAGTCTTCATTTTGTTCAAGCTCAGAAAGGGCAAGGTCAAAGGCGTTATCGACTTTATTGACGTTCATTTCTTCCACGTCATCACGCAGTACGCGAACACGGTCAATAGAACTGTCTTTAAAGTGAATACGCTTTAGCGATAAGGCAGGGGAACGCTCTGAAAAATCAAACGGCGTTCGACCTGTCGCACTCGCAAACCACGTCAGTGAATAGATACGAGGCAAGTAGATACGTGTTGATTGCGCCGCCGTTGAATGAGCACGAGCACGGATACTTGGTGGATTGACGCCACCCGCTTTAGGGGCGAGCTGAATGTAAACAAACCAAATCTCACCGTTCAGTGTCACTAGCTCACCCGTACGAACACCCGCTTTTGTGCGAAGTTTAAGATCAGCAAATGGAATGACATAACGACCGGACGATTGGTATTGCTTGCGGTGTTCCTGAAGGTCAACAAGGTCTTGTCCGGTGAGGTTGTACACCTCTTTACCGTTCAAGGTAATACGCACACGCTCAATATCGGCAGGATCAGCAATATCAGTAACTAACTCAATAGACTGATAAGTAGGACCACTGACAAGGCGCAGTGTGGCTTGGTTGCCCCAATTCACACCCTCAACAGGGTCTAAATCACGAGGACGTGGGTTAAATGGTGTCGTGAGTAGTTCCATAGTTTAAAACCACCCTGATTTACCATTGATTTGTTCTTTGAGCGGGTTAAGTGCGCTCACATTGTTGATCATCGCTAGTGCGACCAGAACGGCCACGACCGTGAACAACATGGTTTTGTGTTTTGCTTGCATGGTTTCCCCTGTTTCACAACGTTAGAAAAGTTATTTGCAGGGCATAGCTAAAGGGAAAAAGGGAAGGAAGGAAAGAGGGGGGAACCTATAGGTTTGGTGGGGAACCTATAGGTTGAAATTAATAACCAATGACCTTTACTTATGTACTGGCTATCACATAACTAGATAGCCAGTATTGAATTACCCGTTAATATCCACCAAGATGAAACCCTTGACAATCTAGTAACCCACTTTGACAAATGAATTTTTTATGGAATATATACCTGAGGTTATTACGTTAATAATATCCCTTATCGTGGCGGTTGTGACCTCCTATATTTCTGTTCACTTGACGCTTAAACGATATAAATCAGAAAAATGGTGGGACAGTCGGCTAACTTGTTATACTGACGTGCTAACTAATTTAAGCATAATAGTCACATACTCAGATATTATTCTGGATATTAAATTAGACAGCATCGACCATGACAAAAATACAGTAAATGTTCTTAAATCATCGTTTAACGAAGCCCTAATTAACTTACAGAAATTGGCTCATACCGGAGCATTGTTGCTAGACAAAGAATCTCATAAAGCACTAATGGATTACTATACTTATCAAGGTCACGTTGAAACTAGCTGTACCGACAGTTATAAATTATCACTCCTTCGAAACGCTGCCGAAGCAGCGATCGATACAATTACCATTCAAGGGAAGAGTACATTGTTATGAGGCATTCAATAATTAAGCAGGAGGGCATTTTTTATATTTTCCACTAGCACAATCAAACGCCCCTTTAGCCATATTCCCTACCCCATCTCGAACAAGCAAGTATTCAGCAATCGGTTTCCCCAACCGCGCCTTGTTTACCTTCGCTGATTTCAGCGCGGTGATCTCATCAACATTAATCCCTTTGCGATCCGCTACCCAATTAGCATCGTTCACCGAGTTAACCGAACCTACCCACCAAACGGCAGATTGGTCGGTCACGGTTTTAGGCACTTCTTGCCCACGTTGAAAAACGGTATGAATCACTAACCCATACTGACGGCCACCGCGAAGCAGCTCGCCCGTTTTACCTTTAAGTTTGCCCGAGGTTTCCGCGCAACTGGCAAGTTCTTCAATCACCACATGCAGTTTAGGCGCCCGTCCATTCCCCAACGCCCAAGCCACCGAACTAAAAAACTCGAGTTCTTCCATGCTCGCACCACCTTTAGGCACATAGGCGACCTTAAACGAGGCACCCTTTTTACGAGCATTAAAAGCGGCGCGGATAAATTCCGAACGAGTGGAAAAACCGTGGCAGGTTTGCCCCTGAAATTTTGCCCCTGCGTAATTTCGGTACGGGTCAAAAAACAGGGCATGCGCCCCCTTAGGAACAAGACCGATGTATTTCACTGCCGAGGTTTTACCGCCTCCGGTTCCTGCTAAGTAAATGGCATGTTCAGCATCATGTGAGGGGTTTGAGTTAATCGGATTTGGAAAGCGTTGTGGTTTCTTTTTTATCGCCATGTTTCCCCCCTGCTTGCATGAGTTTTTGTTGAGATTGGAATTGCATCCACGACACACCGACCATCATGATCACAGCCAGAAATAGCGCGCTTTCTTCCGGTTGTTCTCCAAGCAAACTATCACTTTGTTTTTTCAATACTGGATAGGCCGCTTGAGTCACTAACGTTTTGCTTTCTTTATCAAACTCAAATTTGGCTTGAGTCAGTATGGAAACCAATCGCTCGATCCCAAAAATGCATACCTGGCAAAACATATCGCTGTGCGCTTGGGTAAAAGTAAACTTCGGTTTCTCTCCATCTTCGGATTCGGACTTATCTGAGCTAAACGCTTCGGTGAGTTCTTCGCGTTCCTGTTGCTCAATCGTCTTGGTATCACTTTCAAGCCCTGCCCATTCATCCACATTGTAATCGTCAAAATCAGGGGCGGTTTCTAAATGGCTACTCATCCTCACCCCCTTGTTCAACGCTCGAACGTTTTTGCACTAGGTTCATCACCACTAACACCAACGCTAAAGCAGCAATCGACACACCTACTTTAAACACCATCGATTTCGGTTTAGCCGTTACTAAGTCGCTATTGTCGGGTTTCGTTGGTTCATCGCTTTGTTCAGGTAATGCATTTGATTCGGTTTCAATTAAGGGTTGAGGCGGTTCATTAGATTCGGTGAGTAACGCACTACTTTCGGTTACCTCTGTTTCATCCGAAGTCTTATCGGACGGTACTGGCAACGGTTGCGATACGGTTTCAACTTCAATCGGCACATCACTAGAGTGCTGCTCGATATACGAATGAACGCTTTTAGACATAGGGCTATTGCCACACTCCGGACAACGATAATATTTCAGCCCCGCATTGCGCGTGTTCTTGGGAGGTTCACCGTGGGTAATTAACTTCCCCTCCCCTACGATATGCACCGTAGAGCCAGAAGAACAAACCGGACAAGTCACGTAACCACGAACAGGATTAGGCACTTTGCTCATCGCTTGATACCTCCGCATCTTCCACCACTTCGCATAGTGACGATTTCTCATCCATCACATAAGCACGGCATCGCGCTCGCGCCACACGGTTTAACTTGGTGAGTTTTTCCACTTGTTCAAACAGTTTCGGATCTAGCCCTATCGCCTCTAACGGGTTACCGCCACCCATAAGCAAACGGGGCAATAAAGTGGTGAGTTTGGATACGTCCATCCCCTTGATTTTCTCAATCGATTTGGTGACCTGAATCTCTAAGTTTTCCGCTACATCGAGCGCTTTCAAGTCTGCATGGCATGCCTGCTGTGTTCTTTTCATAAATAGCCCCTGTTTCTCAACGTTGACAATGGGTTAAGAGTATTTGGCCTACGATAGGCCAAATGCTTAGTAAGCGTTTAATCGGCCATGTTTAAGCCTGATTTTGCAGTATTGGTCAATGGTGACCGTTCCCCCTTTTGATAATGGTTTGAGAAGACATTGCACCCCCTTCATGCTCCATCCGGTCGCGTCCATAAGCGCTTTAATTATTGGAGGGTTACAGTTATTTTCAGTGCTCCAAGGTACGGCACTCCGTGCCTTTTGAAGACGCTTCACGTCTTTTTTACGAACGAGGCTATAGCACTCGCTTGCGGTTTTAATGAGAGTCCCAAACCAAGAAAAGCCAATGATTTTCTTGTTGGTTTCCCCATATTGATTTTGCTTCGATTCGTATTCCACTCGCGCACCGTTGGCGAGCTGACAAAACAGCGACCACTTTGATGAATCCGCCGCTTGTCTTAATTCTTCCAGTTTTGGGTCTATCTTGGTTTGCTCTGCGGTTGCCCTGCGAAGATTGCGCCACAGTGAAACAGGCTGACCACCAAATTGTTGAAACTGCCTGATACGGTGAGTCGATGCCCAAGCGCGAGCGCGGTACGCATATTCTTCCGATTCAGTGTCGGGCATATGCTTGCCGTTAATGTTTTTTGAAACGTACTTAGCAATGTAGGCCGTTGCCCCGCCTTTTTTTGGATCAGCTTCTTTCACATCAAAGCGTGGTGAAATGTCTTTGCCTAACTCGCTCCGGTCTTCCCCTATCGCGCACCCTTTTAGAATATTGGTGATCGTGGTTTTGTCCTTCGGTGAGCAAAACAAAAAATAGTGAGAATGGCTCGTTGAATCTTTATGAGGTTCAGCCACACGGAAACCAAAATACTCAATATTCTCTTTAGCAATAAGAGCACGAGCGACCGCCCACTTTTGCATGAGCGCTTGATGCCCTTCTTTCACCGAGGCGCCATTCCACTTTCTCGACACTCGGTGATACTTACTCGGCAATGTCCAAGTGACGAACAAAGCGGTGAATCCTAAATCCAATGCAAATTCTTCAAAGCCGCGAGAACGCACCATCATTTCAATGCGTCGATTCTCTGGGTTTGCCGTAGTCCTTTTGATCACTTCCTCTAAATCGAATGCTTCCCCCGTTTCCGTATTCATTACTGACATGGCCTCTATGTACTGTTTCGCTTCGCGTTGCTTTTGCTTCCAGTTTGAAAAAGACATGGCACTAATCACCGGCGTTTGGTGTTTACCTTCACCAACACGTTCTAGGGCAATTTGTACATATTCGATGTATTGCGATCGCAAATGCAAAAGTCGGCGCACTATCCATTCTTCGGATTGCATCTTGAGCGCGGCTATTTCGAGATCGCATTCCAGTTCGTCAGGCTTATCCTGTTCCTTCCTGAAATTTATCTTAGGTGGGTTGATATGGATTTCTTGCAAGGTGAAGGATTGACGGTCATAAACATGCTTGAGCGCTTCAAGATAGCTATTAAAAATCTCCGGTAGGCTTTCATCACTTAGCATCGTTGAGCACGTATCGGCATAATTTTTTGCGAGCTTTTCAATGGCATCATCACGCATCAATATGTCATGGCTTAATGGTTCAGCATTGGCCTTGTATCGGCTATCCACAAACGAAAATTTATCTTCAATAAAACTCGCTCGCTTCAAACCAAACTTAACCGCATCTTCTGCAGCACGAATAAGGTTTTGAGTAGTCGGGTTACTACGAGTCATACGCTGTGCGACTTTACGCTTCACATCGTTTTTCACCATTTGAGGCAAGCGCGGAAAGAATCGGCGGGTAAACGCTGAAAGGCGTAATACGTCTGCCGCCTCCAACGCTTCTGTTTGATTGACTGCTTCTGTCATTCCGTTAACCCATGCATTCAGAATCGGTACAAACGTATTGCAAAGGGCGCGACTTTTTCGGCTTTGAACTACCAATACCGTGTTTCTCGCGCAACTTAGCAAGTAAGTAGATGGAGCGTTCACGTTTCTTTGGGTCGGGGTTAACCATACCCGCCATATCGGGGCATGGTTTGTGGATGGGGTCAGAGACTTGCATCATTAACCCTCCAAGCTTTCTAACAATTCAGCATCGGCAACAAGCTGATCGTAAATCGGGTGTAGAAACTTAAACTCTGGTGAGCATGGCGATAACCAGTTCAAGCGAGTACGAACAATGTTCATCAGTTCTCTTGCTTCACTCGAATGTGAGAAATCAATATTGATTGCGTGTACTGGTGCTGGTGTATTTCCTTTCATAAATCCCCCTAACTAAATCGCTGCTTTCCAATCCGTATATTCACGGGCTTGTTCGTTCGCATATTCTTCAAGGGCTTTCATGTTAATCAGGGTTCGACCTCTGCGCCCGCCTTCACGTCGAATGACTGGTAACTTACCTGTTTGGACTTGGCACTTAACGGCATCGATTGTGTAACCTGCAAGCTCTGCGTACTTTTCTGGGGTCACAAAAGGCGCATATTGTTTAACAGCTTCATTTCCTGATACTTCATTATGGTCTATCATGGTCTATACATCCTTGTTGATGATTTATTTAATGGTTTACATTGTTTGATTACGGTTCATTAGATACGCAACGAGTTTACCTGTCAATGTTTTATTAAGGTTCATTATGAAGGAATGGTATCTAAGCTCTGAGCTATTAGGGTTGGAGGGAATGCCAAATTCGCTTACTGGAATAGGGCAAAAAGCCAGAAGAAACAAATGGTTAAGTAGAAAAGCGTCTGGAAATGGGCGAGCTATGGAGTATCACCTCTCTAGCTTCCATGAAGATGTTGTATTGGAACTCAAAGCCAAGTACGGAGCGATGTCTGAGCATAATTCGGCAGAAATTTTCCAAATTGAAGAGAATTTTGACTCAGTTCACATTCCTGAGTTCGATGTTGCTGCAGCCGCAGGTGCGGGTAAGCTGATTAGTGGTGAACACCAAATTGGTCGGTTCACGGTATCATCACACTTAATTCGAGATTTGGGTTTACAGCCAGAGCACACCGCTGTGGTATTTTGTTCCGGTTCTAGTATGTTACCGACCATAAGTGATAATGATCGAATCTTAGTTGATACAAGAGAACTAACCGAACCGGTTAAAGATGGTATTTACATTATTCGTGTCGATGAAATGGTTTACGTTAAACGATTAAAGTGGAATATCCTCAAGCAAGGCTATGAGATCATTTCTGACAACCCAGATTACGAGACATTCTCTATGTTTGGTGAAGACTTAAATCGTCTTAAAATCATCGGGCGTGCAGCTTTGGTAATGCGTACTCTATGACCATTAAAAAAGACAACGACAAATGGCTTGTTGACGTCCGCCCCGCAGGTAGGACAGGCAAACGCTATCGAAAGAAATTCGATAAAAAGTCAGAGGCGTTGGCTTATGAAAAGCACATTCTAGCTACTGCAAACCAAAAAGAATGGTTAGGCTCCCCTAAAGATAAAAGGCTCTTATCTGAGTTGATTTCTATATGGTGGACAAAAGCGGGTCAATTCAAACGAACCGCAAACGCATACCACAACAATGTAAAAAACATTTGTGCCGAACTTGGCGATCCAACCGTCGATAAAATCAATGCAAAGTTAATCACTGATTGGCAACTAATGCGCGCATCGGATATGAACCAAAAACCGAGCACGATAAGACGGTCTACCAACTGTTTAAGCAACGTCTTTACCGAGCTTATCGCCACAGGTGACTTTAACCTTGAAAATCCTTTGAAGGGAATAAAACGACCTGTAGAAAAGCGCCCTGAAATGACCTACCTCACTAATGATCAGATTGATATTTTGAGGGACGCAATCAAAGACGATGAAGAAATTTTAAATGCTGTCGATATTTGCCTTTCAACTGGTTGCCGTTGGCGAGAAATGATTACATTAAAGGCGATAAACCTATCGCCTTACAGAATTCGATTTACCGAAACCAAAACAGATAAATCAAGAACTGTCCCTATTAGCCAAGAGCTATACGAGCGTATCTATCCCCAAAATGGCGGCAATAACCTTTTTAGCTACGACTGGCAGCAAAAGCTAAGACGAAAAATAAAGACTTTGGGCTTCGATTTACCGAGGGGGCAAAAAGTTCATATTCTGAGGCATAGCTTTGCCAGCCACTTCATTATGAACGGTGGCAATATCTTAACGCTTCAAAAGATATTAGGTCATTCTGATATTCAACAAACCATGGAATATGCGCATTTAGCTCCGGATTATTTGCAGGACGCCGTTAGATTGAATCCACTTTCAGTGTCCACAAAATGCCCACATAGTTAATTTCTCATGACTTCTTACGATATAAGAGGCTGTAATATCTCATTGTTTCAAAAGACTTTAACTTTTTATGACTTCACAATATTTGGTATTTTCGTCCCTCCTAAGGGGCAGGTCACAGGTTCGAATCCTGTCGGGAGCGCCATATTAAAGGGCTAGCAAGTTAATAACTGCTAGCCCTTTGTTGTTTTTACATCCTGTGTAGCAGATTAGCTTTAGCGACCTAAGCGGCTTTAATCTTGTAGGAACAGTTATTCTCTACATTTCGGCGATAAGTCGAACATCCCCAGAATGCACCATATTTGCCGCGCCTCAATTTCATTTCACTACCACAGTTCAAACACACTGGACGCTCGTGTTCGCAACTAGAATTAATACAAGCCTGATAACCTTCTTTGCTTTTGCGGGTCATAGGGCTTTCACACTTGTCACAAGGTGTTTCTTTATGCTTACAACGAGGATATAGCGTACAAGACATAAACTTGCCGTAATTCCCCACCCTAGGCTTGAGAATGCCTACCTTGCAAGAATGACAAACGGTTTGATCCGCCTCCTGTTGCATTAAGGACACATCAAACTCATCAATATTAACCGGGTACTTTTCTTTGAGTAATTCCGTTACGAACTCACTGGCATCAGTCATATCAACGAGTAAGTAAGCGTTGTGTTTCGCACGAGTTAAGGCGACATAAAACAATCGGCGCTCTTCATCATGTTCAAAACTGTCGCCTTGAGGCAACAAAGCGTCAATCAACGGGGGAATCTGTTTTTCTGACGGAAACCCATGCTTACCTGTTGTCAACCCCATAACAACAACATACTCGGCTTCCTTGCCTTTTGATGCATGAAAGGACTGGTTCTCTATGTCGAGCATTGGGTAACGCCCTCTGAGCCACTGTAAGTAGTTAGCATCCGGTAACTTGTACCAATACCTTGCCAATAAATAGACTTTATTTTTGGCTAGCTTATTCGACTCAAGTACTCGATTCGCAATTGAAGTTAATGCCTTATCTAATGAGGTCATTCCCTCCTCTTCAGCGCCTTGTCGGATGATACTCACGGCAGGGCCATCAACTTGTACAAGAGACTTAATATTCTTTTTTAGCTGAACTGGATTTTTTGTCACAAACTGAGTAGCAACATCTCCGATGGAATTATTAAACCTAAACGTCATGTCTAGGGTTGTTTGAGACGTTGCACCAAAGTACTGTTCAAAGTCTGTCGTTAAGCGAACATCTGCACCACTAAAGCGGTAGATGGCTTGCCAGTCATCACCAACACAAAACAGAGAAGAATCCTCTTTATTATCGCGTAGCGCTTTAACTAGCCTTGCCCTTGGTTCCGAAATATCTTGGAATTCATCAACAAGTAAATATTTCCACGGCGATTGAAATTGACCCGTTTCAACATACGACAATGCTTTGGAAATCATATCATTGAAATCGATGACGCTTTGCTCAAGCAGGTAATCTTGGTAGCGTTGTTGCAACGGCATCAACAGCTCTAGTGCTTTTTCCGTTTGCTTGGGGTCAATAGCGCTGTTAATTATTTGCTTAACCCCTTCCCCATCAAGACATGCGGCTTTATACATATCAACCATTGAACCTAGCAACCGTGCAAGCTCAGTGACCTGACCTGTCTGTTCTAAATTGTCGAGCAGAGTATTATCAGGCAGTGGGGTTGTGTTTACCTCACGAGCTATAAGTTCACTCTCCAAAATACCTAAAATGGTTTGGTTACGATGTTGATGGTAATAGAGCTCCACATAACCCGTTCCATACTTAGCATGCGTTTCCCGCTTCCACTCTATCCCTTGTTGATATCTCTGTTTGTCGATATAAGGCGGAGGATTTCCGTTTTTATCAGTGCCGTAATATTCAATATAGATATCGTAATCAGGCAGGTAGAAATCTGGCTCATATTGTCGATACTGCTCCGTAGAGACGTCAATTCGATACTTGGCTTCATACTGGTAATTGATGCCTTTTCTATATAGCCAATTGGCAATCACCATTTCACCAAAACTTTTTACCTGTTCCCCTTTAAGAGTGCGGATATCATTATCGTTGAGGTACTTTAAGTACTCGCCTTGTGTTTTGAACTTGAATGGGTCTTTATCGACAAAATAATAAGCACTAAAATAGTCGAGTAGCGCTTTCTTGTATCGTGCATCCTGCATAAGAGACGAAATGGCGTCATTCATCCATTTTACTTTTGCTCGTACATCGCCTTCTAGGGGAGATAAACTTGGTGCTTTGCCCTCTACTTGGGCGATAATTTTGACACCAAGGCTATGAAACGTACTTGCTTTTACATCATCGAATCCTAACTTTTCTTTTATCCTCTCATCCATTTCCTGTGCAGCGATACGGCCATAGGCAAGCATCAATATATCATTTGACGTGGCCTGCCCACTGTTAATCAAGTAGCCTGTTTTACCAACCATAACACTGGTTTTTCCAGTGCCGGCGCCCGCTAGAAGTAGGTTGTTATCATTATCGGTTACGCAAGCAATCCTTTGCTTTTCAGTAAGCGGATTAGACTCGACATTATCAAAGAACGTTTCGAACGCTTCCAATTGACGAACAGTGTATTCATGACGGATTCTATCTATATCAGATTGAGTCCAATTATTTATACTGCTAAGTTGCTCCGCCGTTTCCTGCGCTAAGTTCGAAAGTCCAGAGGCCTTATCCCAACCTTTCCAGCGCTTGAATTCATCATCAACACATTGTTTGATGTTTCGCACAACAGAATCACGGATAAAGCGCGAATGGCATTGATGATTAACCGACTTTAGAAAGTCTTTTAAACGTTCAGCATTGCGGTTAGCCCAATACGGAAAAAACCGATATGCGTGCTTTAACGTAAGAAGATAGCTCAACATAGAAAAGCGGTGTTGTTCACCATTAACACGAAAACTCAGGCACCCACCAGCCAGTGAGACTTTGACGACTGGAGCGCTATCCAATTGTTCCCATTTGAAAAAATGAGTTTCTTTACCCCTGATCGTTTTTATGCCCGTTTCACAGATCGTCAAAATCGCTTGTTTGTTAACAATCCGTGCGAGAGGGTTTGTGGTGAGTGTCCACTGGGTCATCGTACGCTACCGCCTAAAGTGTGATATGCCTCGTAAAGTGGCGTATTCTAACTTATTGGCTAAGTACTAGTATTTGCGCATTGTTAGGTTTTGTTTCTAAACAATCTAAGGACCGTTGATTAAGCGATACAATCAAACGATAAAGACATTTTAATAACCACTGACAGCAAAGAACAGCACGCCCTAATAGCAGAATTCTAACACCCTCAAATTTAAGTTTTTAATGCCATAACTTATTTTTATGGCACTAAAAACTTAAATTTATAAAGAATCAGGGGCGCGTTCACTATTTGCTTATCCCTTATAACCTTCTGCCCGTAACCGGTATTAGCATCACAATTTTCAGTCTCTAGAAGTCTATTCTAGAAACAGAAAATGAAGGATGCCCTATGACTAAACAACCAAATATCCTTGTCTTTATGACAGATCAACAGCGTGGTGATAGCCTTACTAACACAGACATCATCATGCCTAACTTACGCTCTTTAATGGATAAAGGCGTTCACTTTAGTAATACCCATTGTCCGTCTCCCCATTGTTGCCCTTCACGAGCAACCTTTTTTACAGGGCAATACCCAACACAACATGGCATTTGGAATAATGTCTGTGTGCAAAATAGCCTCTCAAAGGAAATTAATCCCCATTCAAGCCTGTTTAGCAGTCTGTTAAGCCAAAAAAATTATCACAACTATTTTGCCGGAAAATGGCACGTTTGTTATGAAACTGGACCAGAAGATCATCATTTCGAAGAACTGTTGGTCACCAGCAACAAGGCTTCAAAAAACGATCCCACGTCGGCCGCAATGATGCCAGGCTGGGAGATGTACAAGACGCTCTCGCAACAAGAACATACACCACGACAGCCAGGACAAATCTTGAGGTATGGTTACCCTGATTATGTACATTATGGCATTGATGAAAATCCGTTTAATGATCGAGGTGTTGTTGAGTCTGCCCTCAAAAAATTACAACAACTCAGGAGTAGCGATGACCCGTGGTTGATGTATATCGGCACTTTAGGCCCACACGACCCTTACTTTGTGCCCCAGCATTTCCTGAATATGTATGCCGATTACGAGGTTGAATTAAGTGATATTCACTTCGATAACATGTTGGATAAACCGGTTTATAACCGAAAGGTCAAGGCGCTGTTTGATCAACTAAGCATTGAAGAGAAAAAGGCATCGATAAAACACTATATGGCTTTCTGTACTTACGAAGATCACCTCTTTGGTTTAGTACTCGATGAGCTAAAGCGGCACAATCGTTTTGACGATACCTTAATCCTATTTACTAGCGATCATGGGGATTACAACGGTGAACATGGTTTGTGGTGCAAGGGGTTACCTGCATTTAGAGGGGCTTACCACATCCCTGCCGTCGCTTATTGGAAGAATGGCATAGTAAATCCCGGTCGAACCGTAGACCACCTAGTGTCGTTAGCTGACTTTGCTCCTACCATTCTTGAGCTAGCGAATACCGAATTCAGTCAAACTATTGTTGGCAGTAGCTTGACTCAATACCTTTACGACCTAGATACAACTAATAAAAAAGATTATCTCTATACCCAAACCAATGGAAATGAAGTGTATGGCATTCAACGTGCTGTATTTAATGACGACTGGAAATTGGTTTACAACGCACTCGATACAGACGAACTCTACAACCTAAAACAAGACCCTAACGAACTTAATAACCTGATAGAACAACACGATCTCATCGGCACTCGCAAAAAACTGTACAAAAAAATGTGGGAGTTTGCGGCAAGCACAAACGATCAATGTGTTAACCCTTATATCCTCGTGGGTTTAGCAGAATTTGGTCCTGCGATTGCATTTGAGTAAATAAGGAAAAAAAACATGAATGTATGGACGTTACTCTCATTTATAGGTTTCACCTCTTTGGTGGCCATTATCTCTTACAATGCAACTAGAAAAGAGGACCTAAAGTCCAGTGATGGCTATTTTCTCGGTGGGCGTAGCCTATCGGGGTTATCTATCGGCTTTTCGATACTGCTAACCAACTGGTCTGCCGAGCAACTGATAGGATTGAATGGGCAAGGCTATTCTGTGGGGTTGTCCAACATGGGTTGGGCGGTGACTTCAGCGATGGCTTTTGTAATGATGGCGGTTGTTTTTTTGCCGTACTTTATTAAGAAAGGTATTACCACTATTCCTGACTATATAGAAGCTCGCTTCGGTTCTATGGCACGTAATGTTATCGCTTGGTGTATTTTGGTTAATATGGCCGCGATAGCCCTACCAACGGTTGTCTACGCAGGCGCTCTGGGTTTAAGTAAAATATTTTCTGTGGCGACTCTATTTAACATTTCCGACTCTGCTGCACTGACCCTTTCTATTGTTTTTATTACTGTAATTGGCGGTATTTATGCCATATTCGGAGGATTAAAGGCCGTTGTTGTCTCGGATACGGTCAATGGCATTGGGTTCTTCGTAGGCAGTATTTTTGTATTAATACTTGGTTTGCAAACATTAGGAGCGGGGGATGTTGGGGATGGTGTCTATGAATTGGTAACCAACAATCAACAGATGCTCAATGCCGTCACCTCGCCGAAAGTTAACGTTCCTTTTGGCGCCATCTTTACCGGTATGGTATTGATCAACATCTATTGGGCTTGTACCAACCAAGTCATTATCCAACGAGCGTTAGGTGCAAAAAATGTCGCAGAAGGCCAAAAAGGCGTACTGTTTGCGGGTCTGATTAAGATTATCAGTGTAGTTATTTTAATTGTCCCAGGGATTATTGCTTACCACCTTTATGGTAACGAAGGTATTCGTCCTGACGAAGCTTATCCACTGCTTGTAAGTCGAGTATTACCCGATGCATTTATTGGTTTCTTTGGAGCAGTATTGTTTGGCGCCATTATTTCAACCTTTAACTCTACCATTAACTCATGTTCAACTATTTTTGCAGTTAATATCTACAAGCCGTATAAACAAGGCAAAATTAACAATGATCAATGTATCAAAGCTGGTAAATGGTTTGGTACCGGCCTTGCCATTTTTGCTGCCATTTGCGCCCCATACATCAAAAATGCACCTCAAGGTCTGTATATGTTCATGCAAGAGTTTAATGCATTGTTCACCGTGCCTATGCTGCTCATGATTTTAGTTGGTATGATGTCGAAAAAAGCTTCTTCAAAATCCGTACTAGCAGGTATGGCAACCTATGGTGCACTTTACTTATTCTTCAAGTTTGGTTACACAGGTTGGGATCTTCACTTCTTACACAAAACGGCCATCTATTTTGTTTGTGGCCTTGTAGTAACTGGCGTTATGACTTACCTGAATCCGATCAATTATGTTAATAATACAGGCGATGAAGCACCAGTAAACATTGAGAACTGGAAACATCTTCCTATTGCATCTATAACGGTGTTAGGGGTTATGGTCGCAACCTACGCTATTTTCTCACCGCTTGGTGTGGTCGCGCCAGCGGATGAAATTGTAGGTAACATTACAATGATCGTCATCATGACGACAATCGGTATCTTTGCGGTCAATTACGCCTACAACGCCTTTATGAAAGAACGTAAAAAAGACAGTGATGCCTCAACAAACCTCGCAAAAGAGAGTTAATCGAGAGAGGCTATATCGAAGCACAAAACCTTAATGTAAAAA
>NZ_JBFROV010000004.1:19962-32095 GCF_041471725.1 Vibrio sp. 10N.261.51.F12
TTTTTACATTAAGGTTTTGTTAGAGCAGAGGCGAACTATGATTGAGGTTATAAAGCTCGGCCTGTTGACTGATTGCGTTAATGAATTCGTTGACCAGAGGGGTTCGTTTGTAGGCCGGGGGAACCCATGCACCGATGTGATAAGACCAAATAGGTTCGTCAATGACCAGCTCTACAATCCCGTGGTGGCGCACCTTTTCGTATAAAGTGTGAGAGATACACATTAGACCGTCATTCTTACAGAGTGTCATCAAGGCTACTTCCATGAATTCAGTTTCCAAAGTAAACCTGACAGGCGCAACTTGCTCTCTATCAAGCAATTGGTTTACATGCTCTAAAATCTTCTCTGAGTGTTGATAAGCTATCCATGGGTAATGGACAAGTTGATCTAATTTGCACTTTTTCATATGCGCCAATTTGTGGCTTTCGTGCGCAACGATACATAGCCGAGTGTCAATTAAAGGGATAAAAGTGAGTTCTTTATTAACATCTAACCCAATACTATCTTCTCCGCCAAGGGCAATGTCCAATTCTCCCGACAACATACGCGGGATCAGTTGTGAGATCGTATCTGACTCAATCATCATACGACTGTTCGGGAAGCGTAATAAGAAGTCTGATATTATTGCGCACAAAGGCATTTCCCACGCCGGACCAGAGCCTATCTTGATTCGGTCGTGTTGCGAAAACAAATCCTCAATATCGCTCGCCATCGCCTGCAATTCGTTTTCCATTCGCTTGCAACGCTCGAGCACGATTGTCCCTGCAGGCGTGATCTCTACGCCCTTTGAGTTACGCACAAATAAAGGCGTTTTGTAACGTGTTTCCAAGGTCTTAATACTTTTACTAATAGCCGGCTGTGTGATATTCAACGCTGCACTGGCTTGTGATATAGAGCCTTGATAAGCCACTTGCATAAAATGAACATAAACCTTTTCCATATACCCCCCAGCTGTATGCTTGATTTGTTTTCTACACGATCTAATGGGCGCTAGACATAGCTAGCCCGGCCAAGACGTTTTTGTTCAGCAGCTTGCAATGCTTGTAGATAAGTTAAGGAGACCGCTTTGCTTGTGCCGATAGCCTTATCGTTTTACGCTATATGATACGCACGATCTTGTTATATATCTGTGATGGTTCGACGAGTTTTTTTGAGACTAAGGGGATGATGTAGAGCATATCTAAGTTAGATATACCATCTACTATCAATTCCAAAATCGAAAATAATCCTACTACAATTAAAATAACTTGTTGGGAGTATCCTATGTTTTGATCGGGAATAGGCCACGCGTAACTTGATTTATATATATTTTCTCTCAGCCTATTGGCTAATATCCAAAATCAATAATTGAAAGTTGCATTGGGTAACTGTCCTTCACTGGCTTCGCTGTTGTCATTCCGGTGGAGAAATCATCTTCAAGCTGCAGGCTATCGATAAACTGCTGGCGGTCGACCTGCCCTCGATAAGAAAACTGATTCAGTACATAAGGGACGGCATTGGAACCGGCTGGTAGCGGGCCTTGCATAAGATGGAAGTGTAGATGAGGTGCTGAGGTATTTCCCGAATTACCCAGCTGAGCAATAGTGTCTCCCGACTGAATTCTGTCACCTTTTTTAACTAAGATAGAGCCGCTCTTTAGGTGGCCATACATGCCATAAAAACCATTGTCGAACAAAATTACGATAGCATTACCATCAACTGTCTCTAAGGAAATTGACCGAGGGTCAGGTATTGTCCCAGGTAATTGGTCTGGCAACCCATCAATGACCTTAATCACTTTACCCGTCCCCATTGCAATAACATTTGCACCGTAACTAAACCAATTCGTAAGCTTGTCTGGCGAGCCTGTGAACAAGTGCCCATTATCATCCAGCTGTATCCAGTCTATCGCATAGCGCTGAGAGTTAACCAACTCACCATTGATCGTCGCCACCGAAAACCGGTGTGGGAAACCCACTTGGCAACAACTATTAATTGCAACCCAGCGGTCTCCTTCAACAGGGCGTTCCATTACAGGAGGTAACGTGCCACTAATGGGATGCTGGGCGGCCAAATACTCCAAAGAGACCGCTTCTTTGCTTCCTGGGTTATTGGCTCCTAATGCAGTAATACGATGTACTACCTTTTTTGGAATATCACTACGCTCAGAAAAAGTGAGCTCCACGGCCAGCAGACGACCACCATTTCTTTCGATGTTGGTATTGTTTACAGGGCGGGTGCCAAGCAGTGCGAGCTGCTCAATGAGCTTTTTTTCATCGAAAGAAATCAATACATTCTTGTGATCATCCGCATCTAATACCGACAATGACAAAAGCTTTGCGTCGATATTCCTTGCGGCGTTAGTGATCTCTAACTCATAAGTGACATTGAACTTCCCATTGGTTCCTAACACCGGGACACTCATCGATGTCAATGGGCGTACAAGCACCGATGTATACACCTCTTGATATGGCTGCGCATGTAATTCTGAGCTAGCCATACTGGCCATCAATAGGAACACAACATATTTCATAATGCATCCTTGCATGTTAAACAGAGAACTTCACGGTCATAATTGCCTATGAAACAGAGTATAGTCATGCCATGAAAAACTGCGGATGTAACGGACGACTTAACCTTTCCTCATTACAAAATTTGGAAGCGACCCATTGTTTTCACTGACTGTTAAATGTCTTCTTAACAAGGTCGGTATCTCGACCAAACCTAGGCTTATAGCAACAAGCAAGTAGTACCTCTCAATGTTAAGCATTTCACAATACCGAACATTTCCATGAATCCGGCTTACTTAACGGCTCCAGCTCTATTTAAGACATCTAATATCTCAACGATTGAATTGATCAGCTGATCGCTTTTAACCGCTAATACTGACTCCCACCCATAATTTTTCATTACTTTAAGTAATGAATAGACCAAATATTTATCGTGATTCAAGTCACACTTTTCTATTGATAGAATAGCGTCCAAACTCTACTATCTGCGCCTTAATCCCCCGCAGGGGCTTTCTTACAAAAATTCAATCACGCACGACCCACAACGAGAACGAACAAAAATGGCATCCAGATACTCATTAGCTAAGCTGACTTTTCTTATCGCTATCCTAACGGCGGTAGGGCAGATGACACAAACAATGTATGTGCCATCCATCGGGCAAATGGCGCAAGAGTTTCGAGTCAATCCCGCGATGCTACAAGCGGTGATGGCGTGCTACCTGATCCCATATGGTTTATCTCAATTTATCTATGGCCCGTTGTCCGACAAACTTGGGCGTAAGCCGATAATTATTGCCGGGCTAGGGATCTACCTCGTCGGTGCTGTCATTAGTCTGTTTGCGCACTCATTTGAGCTGTTTTTATTTGGTAGCTTTATTCAAGGCGCTGGGATAGGCAGTGGTGGTGCGATGTCTCGCACGCTTTCCCGTGATTGCTTTTCAGGTGACGAGCTTCATAGAGCAAACAGCATTATTAGTATGTGTGTTATTTTCTCACCGCTACTCGCACCTGTTTTAGGCGGCGTACTGACTGAGACTCTGGGTTGGCGGTCAAGCTACTTGTTCTTAACGTTGTTTGCGGTCGCTGTGGTGATCATCATGTCATCAAAACTTGCAGAAACATTGCCAATAGAGAGAAGGACTCAAACCTCTGCCATGGACAATTATCGTTTTGTGCTTTCTGACAAACGCTTCCAAGGCTATGTTATTTGCCTGGTCGCCACCTTTGCCGGTGTGGCCGTATTTGAAGCTGCGGCAGGCGTGTTATTTGGCGGTGTGCTGAAGCTATCCGCATTTACCGTCAGCATTTTATTCGTGTTACCTATTCCGGGCTATTTGCTAGGCGCAGGACTATCTTCATTCATCGCGAAGCGTTACAGCAAACACTCAGCATTTAAATTTGGGCTGGTCGCCATATTGATGGGGGCTTTGGTTGTACTCATCCCTGGTTTACAAGGTGCAACAGACGCTTGGACATTGACCATTGGCTCGACCATTTATTTTCTTGGTGCGGGTGTACTCTTTCCTGCCGCCACAACGGGAGCACTAACGCCATTTCCTAACCATGCCGGTACTGGAGGTGCGGTGCTTGGTGGTATGCAAAACCTTGGCGCTGGGCTCACCACCTTAGGTGCATCGGTCATACCGGCTACCAGCCAGTTGCCGCTAGGCGTCATCATGCTGATAATGGCATTACTCGCAATGTGGGGGCTGCATATCGCTAAACGAGACAATGGGCCGGACAACGCTGACAATACCGTGATGGTATGAGGTCGATACACTACCATCCATTGTTCAATGCTTCGAATCTCCAAATGCCGCCTTGTGACCATCACTTTCTGACCTAAAAAGTGATGGTGCGGGTCAAGAAGGTCCAATAGTGTTGCCTTTCCAAGTCACGACTCTATATGTAATGAATTGTATTGGTACGTTGGATAGCAATACCGCGCAACTTCCATCATGAATGATTCGGTTACTCTGATGAGACAATATCAAAGAGCGAATTAAACGATGAGAACACTACCTTTAGCCATATTGATATCTACCATAACTCTAGCGGGCTGTAATAACATCAGCGGACTCGCTTCCGCCCCTTCTGTTCCTTCCCCTATCACACCATCTGTTGTACACGGCGTCAAAATAGAGGCCGTACCGGCGCAGTTTTCGGCTTACTCCAAGGCCGGCTATAACCGGTATGTCGCGGTAAAAGCCCCTAATGGCAAAGCGATTCATATTCTCATCATGGATCGCTTAACCGATTTTCAAATAGTCAAAGCTGTCAACGTGTTAAACCACTATTTAACCCCTGTGATCGGGACTCAATTTGGCAACGCCGAACAAAAGCAGCGTATTGCCAATGCCATGGCTAACAACGGCGCTATCTTAAAGCTTATGAACTACCATGATGAGCCCAAATACAATGACGACTTAGACGGACAGCCGTTATTCGAAGAGGAGATTCAAGTTGAAGGGGGGCCTTGGTACGTCAATCAAGACTATGACCATCATCGTGACGCTTCATTCGAGGAAATTTTGCACCTAGTACATGATTACGGTATTGGCATACTCAACGCGCCTAGCGCCGGGTTAACCGCCTTACCTAAGTTTCAAAAAGAGCTTAATATCTTACAAAAACAAGCGCTTAATAACTCATACCACCCACCGACAGATATACTGAAAGAGTGGCAGCAAGAGATCAGCGTTGATCAAGAATATTTTGCCGCTGTCATCGACAGCTATTATGGCCTCTGGGGCGCATTTGATGGCCGTGGTATGGGAGGACTCTACGATGTCAAAAACCGCCAAGACTTTGCTCGCTACGGTCCTGCCGCGCAGCATCTGACGGAACAAATTTTCTCGCCTACCCTTACTTATGATGCCTATATAGCGGATTCCTTTAAAGGGACGTTTAAATTAGCTCTCGATCCCAAAACGCCGTACACCTATCAAGCCCAATACTTAACTAAAGTAACCCTGACAGGAACCAACAATAGTAACGTTGAGCTCAATGAGTACGACAATACGGTGACAGGGAATAAAGGCATTAATACTGTGGTTGTTCATGGCGATAAAGGGCAATATCAAATAGAGAGACTCGATGACTCTACGATTCAACTGATTGACTTGATCCATAATAGAGACGGCAACAACACGCTATCCAACATAGAAAACATTCAGTTCGCCGATCAAACATTAACGTTGTGACATCGATATAAATGAATGACTCAACGTTTTAAGTATTTGGATAACCGTGATCTTATTGATTTGGTAGACGAAACGTACTCCCCAAGCTCGCAATGACGCTGTTTTAGTGAATGATGACGAAGACACTTATCGAGCTGGCCGTTATTTAACCATCCAGCGTTATGTCGACAAAGAAAGAGAATGGCAACACCCATTAATTGATTATCAAGAAAAAGTTATCGGTCGCTCTAAGTTTGACGACGAGTAACGTATTTACCTCCACTGTTAATTCAAAGCCCCCGTTTAGGTCGATACCATAACCTGAGTCGGGGCTTAATCCTCAACAGTTTTAGGTCATTTTTGAATAAACTGCGCCTGCAAAAACGGCAGTAACAACAACCCGATTACCGCCGAACATACCGAGATTGCAACAAAAAATCCGGTCCATTGGTAGTGCTCTTGAATCACCGCCAATGGATAGCCCGATAAGGCCGCCCCCATATAGGCAAATAAGCCAACAAACCCCGTTGCCGCGCCCACTGAGTCTTTATGTGAACATTCTGCTGCGGCCATTCCAATCAACATTTGAGGACCAAAAACAAAGAATCCGATGGCAAAAAATCCCGCCGATTGGAAGACAAAGTTCGTCAATGGCATCAGCCACAGCGCCGCAACCGACAAAAATATACCCATCGCGAATATCAGGTTCATTGGGCCTCGATTGCCACCAAACAGTTTATCCGAGCCCCAGCCCGCAACAAGCGACCCCACAAAGCCACCTATTTCAAAAAAAGACACCGAGGCATTGGCGCTAATTAGACTGTAATGATGCTGCTCTGTCAGATATAAATTGCCCCAATCATTGATGGCCGTGCGGACGATATAGACCAATACATAACTGAACGCGAGCAACCAGATATACTTATTATTGAGCACATAGGACCACAATATCTCTTTAGGTTTTAATCCTATGCCGTCGTTCTCTTGTGCTAATTCCAGCTTGTCATCGCGCCATTGCCCTACCGTTGGTAACCCCATTGTGGTTGGTTTGTCTCTTAGCCGCCAACACAAAAATAGCCCAATCCCAACACTCATCACCCCCGGCACAATGAACCCTTCTCGCCAGCTGTAGTGGAAGGTAAGGAACCCCACCAGCAAAGGAATCATCGCGCCACCGACATTATGTGCAGTGTTCCAAATTGACCAAAAAAATCCTCGTTCGGTGCGTGAATACCACGTTGTCAGTAGCTTGGAACATGATGGCCACCCCCAACCTTGGAACCAAGCATTTAGCATCCACAAGGTGGCAAGCACGAACAATGAGCTCGATAGACCAAATACAATATTGATGACACCACTGGCAATCAAGCCAATACCCATAAAGTAACGAGGGTTAGCACGGTCTGAAATAATGCCAGATAGAAACTTAGAGAGACCATAGATCAGGTAAAACAATGTGCCCATTAAGCCAATATCCCCCTTATCAAGACCGAGGTCGGCAATCAGCGCTGGAGCCGTGTAATTAAAGGTCTTTCGAGTGAGATAAAACCCCGCATACCCCAAATACATACCCACCATGATATGAAGCCGCCAATATCGATACTGGCCATCAACATTCTTTGTCTCATGTGAGCGAGAGGTTTGAGTATTCAAGGGCATATCTCTTGTTTAAACCAGCGGAAGTTTGGCATCAATGACTGTGCCACGCTGTGTATCATGAACATCCATAGAGCTGCGAATAGTCAATTGACCGCCCAAGGCCTGCACACGCTCTTGCATCCCTTTTAAACCGAACCCTTTTTGACTCTCTTCAAGTCGAAAGCCCACCCCATCGTCGGTAATCACCAACCTCAGCGTAGTATCAATCGACAACGCGATATGAACCTGCGTCGCTTTCGCGTATTTTTGCGCATTATTCAACGCCTCCTGACAAAGCCTAAACAAGGTCACCGCCATCGTATCAGAGAGCTCTGTCATGGCATTGTCGTCAACCTCAAACTCAACATGAACACCAAGCTGTTCAAACTCCATCTCACGGACCATTTGTCTGATGGCCGAGACAACATCGAGATCATCAAGGGTTTTGGGTCGTAGTCGTGTGAGCAATCCCTTCGTTGTGTCATAAACGTTCAACGACAAGGACTCAATCGTATTGGCGCAGCTCACGCTCAGTTCTGCACTGTTCACGCGTTTGATGATACTTGCTTGCGTTCGTATGGCGGTAATGTTCTGTCCAATCTCATCATGCAATTCACGAGCAATATCTTTACGAACGGACTCCTCTGCCTGAACCAATTGCTTTGATAGATTTTGATTGCGACTCAACTCTTGGCGCAGCTTCTGGTTTAAGTCTCGCTGTCTTTGTACCGCGACCCCAAGTAAAATACCGGTGAGCGATTGTGCACTGATCGACAATAAAAGATCCGTCACCTCTATCTGAGAAACACCACTTCTTGCGGCAATTAACACACTGCTATTTAGCAGTGTGCCTAACAAGGCCCCCTGCCAACCATAACGAAACGCCAGTAATATAATAGGAATCGCTAAACAAAACGGGGCAAACCGGCGTAGCTCGTCAGGCAAACCAATCTGCAACGATATGCTCGATATAAACAGTAAAGTAATAAGCACGATGGGCTTTATCTGAAACGTAATGGGCTGATGGATAAGATTCGACGTCAGCGGGCGCCAGGTGCTCTGGAACAGATAATTCCACACCAAATAACAAGTGGGCACCAACATCAAGCCGCCCGTCACCGTCACTAATCCAACCAAACTTAGCGAGGCCGCATGCCCGCTCAGTGCCAGCATATTGATGATCGCGGTACTGACAATCGCCATCGCTTGCACGGATAAACGCTGCCACTGTGGCCCAGTGTTATAACGCCTTGAAACCCATGCCACTGGAATACTGGCAATACTTGCCACCAATACGGCTGACCATTGCGGCTGTGCCAATAATACGGCAAGTGATATCGTCAATGCCCATTCCGACGTGTAGATCGCAGGCCAGTACTTTTTTGCACAATGCAGGGTTACCCCTAACCGAAGCGCAAAAGGCAAAAATAAAATGGCCATTTCGGCATCATTCACAAAGTAATATGAAATCACCCACAAGCAAAACCAGCTGCATAACGTAATGAGCCATGCACTGATGCTGGCCACCAAATAGGTACGCATTAGATGGTATCTTGGCGTTGAAACAGCTTGGCGAGTTCGACGTTGTTTTTCAGGGCAAGCTTATCGAGCGCATTCGCGCGGTGGACATGTACGGTTTTATGGCTAAGACCTAATCGTAAACCGACAGACTTGACATCCAGGCCTGTGGCTAACAGCTCTGACACCTCGTATTCTCGCTTCGTTAGTTTGGCGATCGACTGCTGATACGGCCTTGGCGACGCCAGTTTAATCGCAATATCTGGCGTGAGATAACAACCGCCATTGGCACTGGTTTTTACCGCTTGAATCAATTCATCAGGACTACATCGTTTTGTCAGATACCCTCGAGCACCCAACTCCAACGCTTTTTCAACCATAGCCGGTGAATCATGGACACTCAACATCACACACGCAGTGCCTTTCGGTATAGACTCAAGTAGTACTAAACCGCTCTCGTCTTGCATCGAGATGTCCAAAATACAGACATCCACTTGGCAAGACGGCAGCCCTTGTTTCGCCTCAGCAACCGACCCAAACTCACCCACGACCGTGATATCATTTTCTAGATTCAACAACTGAGCAAAACCAGAACGAACAATGACGTGATCATCAACTAACGCAACATGAATCATGACGAGATACCAAGCAGAAGGGAAAAAATGGGGTAACTTAACGCTGCGACATTAAATAATCAAATAGCGATTCGTTCTAAAAAAGCGCTATCTATGACTCCGCTGACTCAGGCTCGCCAGCATGTGCACAATAGATAACGCTTTAAAGGAAACGAAGAGTACGTATTACGCCTCCAGCTGCTTTAATTCTCTCTTCGCTTTACGAATTTTTTTCTCTTCAGCGACCGCAACAAATAGCAGTAATACTATGCAAATCGCCGCCGAGGTGTCGAGAGCGGCAAAGGTACCCTTCCAGCCTGTTAGACCAAAAATAGGGGTGCCATCAGCAATCATGCCCAAGCCGAGCTTGGCAAAGCTATCACCAATCAAGTAAGCAAATGTCCCTTTCACACCATCTGCTACACTGATCGCTTTTTTGGGAACAAAACCAACTGCCGCTACGCCAATCAGCAACTGTGGACCAAAGACCAAGAAACCCAACACAAACAACGAGGCGAGGTACATAAATTCACTGGTCGCATGCTGGTAAAACTCTAGGCAAACAATAATCAAAGCAAGAGAGAAACACGCCACAATGGCTCGACGACCATTCGCCAAATCCGATAAGTACCCCCACATCAGCGTCCCAACAAGGGCACCAACTTCAAACAAGGTAAAACCAGATATTGCCGTTTCTTTCGACAGACCCAATTCTTGGTAGGCATAGACGGTTGACCATTGGTCGATACCGATACGTACGATGTACAGAAAAATGTTGGCAAAACACAGCAACCAAATCACTTTGTTCTTCAGAACGTACTCGACGAAAATATCGCGCTTTGACATATGATTGTCTTCTGCCGCCATATCTTCTTCACTGATCGTTTCATCAAACAACTCTTCGACTTTACCCAAGCCATAGGCTTCTGGTGAGTCATTACCATAGCGAAGACAGAAGAAACCAACGATAAGCGCAATAATTGATGGGAAAATAAACATGCCAATCACATGACCGTCAAACAGATAGTTTGCACCAAACAGTGCGACGCCCGCCGCGCCCGCACCGCCTACGTTATGCGACATATTCCAAAGCCCAAGGTACGAGCCACGCTTGTTACGCGGTGTCCACTTGGTAATGGTTGAATAACTAGAGGGACCACCGGTACTTTGGAAAAAACCGCTAAGCGCATAAAAGGCAATCATTAAAAATAAGCTGACGCTTCCGCCCCCCATACTAAAACTGAAACCAAGCATCGCTAATCCAGAAAGAATCAACATAAAGGGTAAGAACTGCTTGGTATTTTTGCCATCGGCGTAGTAAGACACGACCGTTTTACCAATACCGTAGGTGATTGAAAACCCTAAGCCAATTAAGCCAAGTTCCGTCATTGATAGCCCGTAAGTTGAGATCATATCGTTTTGCGCGATATTGAAGTTCTTACGGATCAAATACATGGTCATGTAACCAATAAAGACCACAAGGTAGGATTGTAAGAAGGGCTTAAACCACAGCTTACGTCGCTCTTCGACGGGAAGGTCCAGCGTCGGTTTACGTACTTGCTCTAGAAATTTCAACATGGTGAATCCTTAGGCTCTAACTGAATATGCTCTCCTATCAATTAAGGAAAGCACCGAATCGTGGTGCACTACCCTCTCGGACAAATCCTGCGTGGCGGTATCTTTAATCCTCCGCAGCGGTATCTGTAGGCGTTTGTTTTATTCGTGAGGGGTTGTGTTCATGGGCTAGAGTCTAAAAAACCCAAGGCGCACTGGCTTGAGAGCACATCCTAAGATCCCTAGGAAAAATTCCTACATTGGTGTGTTCTATCAATAAACCGTGAGGCGTATCACAATGTCACAGAACGCCTTCTCGCTCGCATCTCCAAGTCACTTAGGGTTATAATGCGCCCGCTTTCATCTGGGACATGACTATGATTTCAAAAAACCAATTAAAATTACTTCGCGCGTTAGGCCAAAAAAAACAGCGTAAAGCCCACGGCTTATTCTTAGTCGAGGGTGAAAAAAACGTGTTGGAGCTCATTGGCACGTCCCTCGCGGTCAAGCAAGTCTTTGCCACCCACGAGTTTTTGAGCAGTAATCAAGCCTCTTTGCAGGGTTTTGAGTGTGTCGAGGCTTCGTTAGATGAGTTGACTAAAGCAAGTAGCTTAGTCAGTAACAATGCCGCGGTGGCGATTGTTGAGATCCCACAAATGGCGATACCACAAGCTCAAGGATTGATGATCGCCCTAGACGGCGTTTCCGACCCTGGCAACCTTGGGACGATCATTCGCGTTGCCGATTGGTACGGCATTAAGCACATTGTCGCGAGCACCGATTGCGCTGACCCTTATAACCCGAAAACCATTCGAGCGACCATGGGTAGCTTTGGTCGTGTTCAGGTGAGCCTTCTCGATCTCCCTTCGTACCTAGCACAAGCAAATATCCCGGTTTATGGTGCCTTCCTTGAAGGTGACAGTGTCCATAGCACGACCTTCTCTTCGCAAGGCATTTTGCTGATGGGCAGTGAATCTCACGGCGTTCGTGAGGAAGCCGCAAAGTATGTGACGGATAAAATCACGATTCCTGCCTTTGGCGGCGCAGAGTCATTAAATGTGGCCATGGCGACAGGTATTATTCTCGATAACCTACGTAGACAGCATCACTAGTCTTTAGGCTTTGGGCTTTGGGCTTT
>NZ_JBFROV010000004.1:32899-177156 GCF_041471725.1 Vibrio sp. 10N.261.51.F12
GCTTTGGGCTTTGGGCTTTGAACAATAAAAAACGCCATCGTTTTAAAAGCGATGGCGTTTTTTATTGTTTGATGATGGCGCATATTTACACGGCTTCGTTGTGTTACTTTTCTAGCATTCCAAGCTTATTAGGGACGCCATTCCACTTGTCAGCATCATCCATAGCGGGTTTCACCTCAGTAATATTCGGCCACACTTCCGCCAGTTCTTCGTTCAAGGCAATAAACACGTGTTGGTCTTCGGACAATTCGTCTTCTTGGAAAATCGCTTGAGCATCACATTCCGGAACACAAAGCCCACAGTCGATACAATCAATTGGGCTGATTACCATAAAATTCGGGCCTTCATAAAATGCATCGGCCGGGCACACAGCCACACAGTCCGTAAATTTACATTGTATACAGTTATCCGTTACGACAAATGCCATGGTTCTCAGCTCTTGGTTAGTCATGAATTCAATAGGCCAGTGAGCGAATAAACACCACTAGCCTCTATTATGGAGGGGCGATGATACGGATTCATGAGTAAAATTCAATATCACACGATGTATATATTTATCGCGTTTTACCCATATTTTCATCACGCTTTGCGTATCAAGCCATACAGCCCCGCTTCGAATTAAGTATGACAGACAAAACAACTTAACGTAAAATGCGCGCCATTGTGAGCGATCATTCCTCGAGGTTATGCTTAACTCCTTGGATTGACACGCTAAGACACCTACCAACACGAGACATCATCATGATACGTTTAACCGAGATTAAGCTTCCTCTTGACCATGAGGAAGGCGCTATCCTTACCGCCATCACTAAAAAGCTCAATGTAACTGCAAAGCAAGTGCTGTCATTTAATATGTTTAAGCGTGGCTATGATGCTCGTAAAAAGAACAAAATCCTACTGATCTACACGCTGGATATTGTCGTCGACAATGAGGCGGAACTGCTTGAACAGTTCGCTAACGACCCACACGTTAAAGTCACGCCAGATATGGCATATAAGTTCGTTACTCAAGCACCAAAAAACCTAACGGAACGTCCTGTCGTCATCGGCTTTGGTCCTTGTGGTTTATTCGCAGGTTTAGTACTCGCACAAATGGGCTTCAACCCAATCATTGTCGAGCGTGGCAAAGAAGTGCGTGAACGTACCAAGGATACGTTTGGTTTTTGGCGTAAACGCAACCTTAACCCTGAGTCCAATGTGCAGTTTGGTGAAGGTGGCGCAGGTACGTTCTCAGATGGCAAGCTATATAGCCAAGTAAAAGACCCTAAGCATTATGGTCGTAAGGTCATTGAAGAATTCGTAGCTTCTGGCGCGCCTGAAGAGATTCGCTACGTCAGCAAGCCGCACATCGGTACCTTTAAACTGGTCACCATGATTGAAAAAATGCGCGCTAAGATCATTGAGCTCGGTGGTGAGATTCGCTTTAGCACTCGCGTCGATGACATTCACATGGAAGAAGGCCAAATCACGGGGTTGACGCTATCTAACGGTGAGGTCATTCAATCTCGTCATGTGGTATTAGCCGTGGGCCACAGTGCGCGTGATACCTTTGAGATGCTGCACGAGCGTGGCGTCTACATGGAAGCAAAACCTTTCTCTGTCGGCTTCCGTATTGAACACAAACAATCGGTCATCGATGAGGCTCGCTTTGGTAAAAATGCGGGTAACCCAATCCTAGGCGCAGCAGACTATAAACTGGTCCACCATTGTAAGAATGGCCGTACGGTGTATAGCTTCTGTATGTGCCCGGGTGGAACAGTTGTAGCGGCTACGTCAGAAGAAGGCCGCGTCGTGACCAACGGCATGAGCCAATATTCACGTGCTGAACGCAATGCAAACAGTGCCATCGTGGTTGGTATCTCTCCAGAAGAAGATTACCCAGGCGACCCACTCGCGGGCATCCGTTTCCAGCGTGAGCTAGAAACTGGCGCGTTCCACCTTGGCGGTGAAAACTACGATGCACCGGCACAAAAAATTGGTGACTTTTTGAAAGGCGGCGATGCCAGTGAAATTGGCGATGTCGCTCCGTCATTTACGCCAGGTATTAAACTGACTGATGTTTCAAAAGCACTGCCTGATTTTGCTATCGAAGCGATTCGCGAGGCGATCCCTGCGTTTGATAAAAAAATTAAAGGATTTGCGGGTGCTGATGGCCTACTGACAGGCGTAGAAACACGCACGTCTTCACCAATTTGCATCAAACGCGGTAAAGACTACCAAAGTGTTAACCTGAAAGGCTTCTTCCCTGCGGGTGAAGGTGCGGGTTATGCGGGGGGTATTCTTTCTGCGGGCATTGATGGTATTAAAGCGGCAGAAGCGCTTGCGCTGTCGATGGTTGAGCTAGCCGAGTAGCTTTTCAAATACACTCTCATCAAGGCTCACTGACGTGACCTTGATGAGAGTCATTCACTACATTCATCAGACTAAAGTTAGAAAGTCCACGACACACCGAGATCCACACCGACACCTACGTCTGTACCATTATTAAACTTCACTTCTGGCGTCGCAAATAAGTCCACATCAAGGTTTTTAACTGGTTCCCAGCGAAGACCAACCGGTGCATGCACATCAATCGCCTCACTGTTCCAGTTATAACCCACACCACCTTCAACAAACCAACTGATATTATGTTCTTGAGAAATCGGCTTTTGTAGGAATGCCATACCACCGTTTACATAATTATCTTTTACACCAATGATGATATTGTCGAACTGAAACGTTACGCCACGCTTTGTATCAGCGCCAAGTTCAAACGTACTCGCATTCGCGTTAACCGTCGCCGCCAAAGCAAAAAGACCAGTAGTAGCAAGACAAAGTGATTTGATGATTGTTTTGTTCAATGTTGTTTCCTCATTTAAAACATCCGGTGTGATGTAATCCAGTAGAAAAATTCGCTCACTTAACAAGTGCGCGGTTGATGGAATGAATTCTAAAGGAGTAAAAAACTGAGGTTTACCATTTTGTGCCAACCCATCACGAGATGGCTGTCAGTGAGTAGCCGAGGCATTTGAACGAAAACAGACGTGCTAGAGTGTTAAGAGCACTAAGGCGCTGATAACGATATTACGAACCGTAATACCGATAGAGAAACATATCGGTGTGACCAACGAAAATCCGCCCAATTTTACTGGGCGGATTTTCGTTTATCGTTATGATAGTGATGAATAGGCGATGAGCTCATCATGCGTTGCGGTCGTGATATAGTCGCCATCCAAATAAAAATCGACGCTACTGTCACTACTGACACCAATTAACGTGCGAACACTGCCACTTTCATCGGTAAAGTCCATCTGCGTCGTTGTGCCGTCAATCATCGAGATCTTCACCGGAGCACTGGTCAGGTTCTTATTCATCTTATGATTAACCTTTATATACGAGTTCGCGGGCATATCAGCCAATGCTTTCTTTTTACTCAACGGATTAGTGCCAGTCCAAAATTCTATTGAGTTCACGACAAACAAATCAGCCATCGAGGTAATCGCGTAGACGGGAGACATCAATGTATACAGTCCAGCACGGCCATAACGGTTATCGACGCCTTTAATATTCACTTCGTGCATGACAAACCCTGTGGTCGCCATTTGACCAATACAACCGGATAGCATCGACGCAACCACAACCGTAGCAATAGCGGTTTTTATTTGTTTCATGTTCATTGTTTCCTTCTCGCGTATCCCAAGAGCAGTGGATAGCGAGTTGAGCAAAATATCATCACTTAAAAATAATACGATTATTATTTCCATTCCTGCCGACTATCAATCGGCGCGGGATTATATTCTCGCTCTTATAGATAGCAAGCCAATTTGTTCCTTATCAACAGACTAAACAACCTCACACTGCATGATAGAAGTTCACCCGCACCTAACCAAATTTATAAATGCAATTAAAAGCATTAAAATCAATAATATGGATTCAATTCTGGGTTTCCTGGTTGTATTAAAAATGACATTAGCTTTGTATGCGATCACCCAAGAATCCAACGCTATGTTGGCTCAATAAGGATAAATCCTACAATACGAAGTGGTTTGCTTATGATTTGGAATAACGCGTGTTTTTCACCATCTACAAAACCAGACAACCACCAAAAAAGTCCTGTCCCCAATCTTTTGATGTGTTAGGATGTGCGGCTTTTATGATGCAGCTCACACTTTCTTTGTCGAAAATAGTGAGAAAACACACATTGCTCGCCTTAATGGCAGCACATGAATAGTGAATTTTTAATGCCTAATTCTAATACTGTCGCGGAATCTTCGACAGCTTCTAGTTCAGCGTATGCCGCAATCCATCCGCCCGAACGACTGAGAAAGCTGGCCCATAAACTGGAAATGAATAATCCAGTTTTTTGGATCAGTGGCTCTTTTCTAACGCTTTTTGTTCTACTTGCTCTAACCCACCCCGTCGCTCTCTCGTCCGTCGTCAATTCAGGCTTCCAACTGGCCACACATTACTTTGGTGCTTTCTGGCAAATCCTTCTACTCGCTAACTTTATTATCGGTCTCGCACTGTGCTTTGGTAAAACTGGAGATGTTAGACTCGGTGGACTAGCGAAACCTAATGTTGAGAACTTCAAATGGATGTCGATCATCCTATGTACCTTGCTTGCGGGTGGTGGTGTATTTTGGGCTGCTGCGGAGCCGATCGCACACTATGTATCAGCGCCGCCATTATTTGGCTCAGCCGATCCGTACACCAATGCAATTAACGCGCTATCCCAGTCTTTTGTTCATTGGGGTTTTCTCGCTTGGGCCGTGTTGGGATGCTTGTCTTCTGTTGTACTGATGCACTTGCACTACGATAAAGGCCTGCCTCTTAAGCCACGTACTTTGTTGTATCCTTTATTCGGCCAACGCGTGATCACTGGTTGGTTAGGCAATGCCATTGATGCGCTCAGCATTATTGCTGTTGCTGCAGGTACGATCGGACCGATTGGCTTCTTAGGCTTACAAATTAGCTATGCCTTGCAAGAACTCTTTGGTATCCCTGATACATTTGCTACCCAAGCTACTGTGGTCGTTTTTGCCATGGTTTTCTACACGCTATCAGCATTAAGTGGCGTGAATCGCGGTATACAATTGATCAGTCGCTACAACATCATCTTAGCAACAGCCCTTATTGGCTTCATTCTTATTGCTGGGCCAACCAGCTTTATTGTCGACAGCTATGTGCAAGGCCTAGGACGAATGATTGATCAGTTTGTCCCAATGGCACTGTATCGAGAGAATACTGAGTGGCTAAGTTGGTGGACGGTATTCTTTTGGGGTTGGTTTATTGGTTACAGTCCAATGATGGCGATTTTCATTGCTCGTATTTCTCGTGGACGCTCTATTCGTCAATTGATTCTGTCTATTAGTATTGCCGCCCCGCTGGTCACTTGTTTCTGGTTTACGATTGTTGGTGGTACTGGGCTAGCATTTGAACTGGAAACGCCTGGAATCATTAAGGCTGGGTTTGAAGGCTTTAACATGCCAGGTGCTTTGCTTGCGATCACGCAACAACTCCCGTTTCCGACCTTGATCTCGGTATTGTTCTTGATACTGACGACAACGTTTATCGTCACTACTGGCGACTCCATGACGTATACGATTACGATGGTGATTAGTGGTGATGAAGAACCGAATGCCCTGATTAGAGCTTTTTGGGGCGTGATCATGGGCGCAGTCGCGATTGTACTCATCTCGATGGGTAGTGGCGGTATTTCGGCATTGCAATCATTTATCGTGATTACGGCCGTTCCTGCCTCCCTTATTATAGCTCCTAGCCTATGGTATGCGCCGAAGATCGCGAACCAAATGGCCAAAACGCAAGGTTTATAATTCTCCGGCTTCATGTTGGTAAAGACCCAATATAAACGCAGATAAACCGTGTATACGATTGGTGAGCAAGCTTTGTTCACCAATCGTAATCCCCTCCTATATCCCACCAAGGCCACTGCGCTTTAACGTCGCTGGACCCGCTAGCTTCAACGACTGAACGCCCGTAAGACATCATCCCTCTTCGTTACAACCTCCCCACAACCACCCTTAGGTGCATAGCTACCTGAATAGCACGACGCGCCAAAATAACCACGATCAATCGATTGACGCATTCATCTTAACTATTGATTTATAACGATATGATTGACTATTCACATTTCTACGATTAAATGCGACACTTTTTACCGAGCAAATAAATGGAATAAAGATCACAGTTAACCATTCAATATCAACGGTTAAGAATGTGGCAAAAACTCGAAAAAATCAGGATGATTATAATGTGTGAACACAATGAGTATTTAGTCAGAGTACGTCGAACGACATGGCAACGACTGGCCCGAATAAAGCAAATCTATCGCTGTAGGGTTTGTGGGGTAAATTTGGAAATTAAGTAACGGCCGTACTTGCGCCATTCCTGCTTAAGCAAAACCCACTGCAACTTTGCCAAGTGGGAATGGCCACCTTTAATCACAAGCTGCGTCACATCCGTGAGGTAACTTGTTGACTTGATATTAGACTCTCTTACCTTGCAACCAAGGCTTCTGTTAGAGCTAACCTTAACATCAAGATCCCAACTCAGTTATTGATCTCTGACCTATCGCTTACTTTTAAACGACTTGACGCCACTTTTTTTGTTCGTTCGTCGGTTGGCTTGCTTGTCTCGACGAGGACGTTTGCTCTCGGTTGATGCGGGCTGATCAGTGACAGGAAACTCACTCAGTTGTTGCAATGCCAAAGGGCGGGAGGTCAAATTTCTTATTGCTTCTAGATACGCAGTTTCGGCATGGCAAACCAGTGACATTGCTAACCCCTGCTCTCCTGCACGCGCCGTTCTGCCCACTCGATGCACGTAAACCGTGGGATCAGCCGGCAACTCGTAGTTAATCACAACGGGAAGCTGATCGACATGAATACCACGAGCAAGTAAATCGGTTGCGATAAGCACTTGGATTTCTTGAGCTTTAAACGCTTGTAGCGTCTGCTCTCGTTCTACTTGATCCTTGTTTCCGTGTAACGCTGCGGTCACTAGGCCCGCTTTAGCCAACTTCTTACACAATGCATCCGCGTTATCACGGGCACTAATAAACACTAAGACTTGCGACCATTGGTGATGCTTAATTTGATGGATTAAGACATTGGCTTTGTTGCCTTTATTAACCAAATACAAACGCTCTTCAATCTTAGAGACCACGCTGTTCGCATTGTGGCTTTGAACTCTAATGGGATCATTTAGTAACGCGGCGACTTTACTGTCCAATACATCTGACAATGTGGCAGAAAACATCAACGTTTGTCTGTTAGCTGGTACCGCTGATAATATTTTTTGAACATCAGGCCAGAAACCCATGTCCATCAATCGATCAACCTCATCTAAGACCACATGTTTGATATCGGTCAGCGATACCGCTTGTTGTTGAATAAGATCGAGCAGCCGACCTGGCGTTGCAACAATCACGCTAGGATTTTTTGCCAGCTGTTGCTTTTGCCATTCAATATCAACCCCACCACATACCGCCATCGACGAAAGTGAAACACATTCTGCCAAGGGCGCAATTGCCGTATCCACTTGCGTTGCCAGTTCACGCGTTGGCACCAATACCACCGCTTGTATGCTCGCTTTATCGTGGCGAACTTGTTGCAACAATGGCAGACCGTAGGCGAGTGTTTTTCCGCTACCGGTCTGAGCAATCGATAGGACATCCTTTCCCTGCAGCGCATGTGGCAGTGTTAAGGATTGAATCTCAGTCGGTGACTCGAATCGTTCGGTCATCGCAGCAATAAGCGAAGGGCGTAGGTTAAACGTTGAAAAGGACATAGTTAGGCATCACGCTGATAAGGTGTGGGTGGATAATAAGGGCATCGCGAGAGAAGGTCCAGACTCGAAAAATAAAGCAGACAACAAGCGACGTTGCATCGCTTGTTGTTTCAACTAGAGACTAGTCTTGGTATTCGCTCTTATCATCCGGGCGCAATTGACGCTGGATAGCCGTCAAGAAGTTACGAAGGATTTGATCTTTACACTCACGGTAGTGCTTGTTATCCGGCTTACGGAAAAACGCGCTTAATTCATGCTTACTTAGATTGAAATCAACCGACTGTAACGCATCTAGAATATCTTCTGCTTTCATGTTCAGTGCGATTCTAAGCTTCATGAAGACCATGTTGTTCGTCAAACGTTTTTCTGGCTCAGGTTGCGCACCTTCACGTTTACCGCGCTTAATGTTGATCAGACCATTAAGAAAAATGGCCAAATCAGTATCGCTTGCTGATTTATAGTCGTCATCGCTGTCTTTCTTCAACCAATTAGACACCTGTTCACGGGTCACTTTGTGCTCTGCCGCTGCAAACACGTTAATCATTTCTGCGTCTTTAAAGTCAAAGGTATAGCGAATACGGCGTAAAATATCGTTATTAGTCAAAATAAATTCCAAAAAGAAAGTAATCAGCATAGTCAGTTGCACAGACTGTGTTGACTGACCTTGAAAGTTGAGCGCGAAGCCTAACACACCCGTGTTTGACTACCTATATATTTAAGCATTGATTGGGCAATGACGCTATGTAGGATAAGGAAATAGTCACCACTTATCCCCATCTTCTCTCCGCCACAACGACACGCATCGTTCACCACCGTGATACCTATCTCTTATAGCTTAAGTCGTGGCACTATCTATAACTTAAATCGTGCCACTAATTGGTCTAACTCATTCACTTTGCTATTCAGCCCTTCAATTTGCATTGCACTGAAGCTTGCTTGTTCTAAAGTGTGGTCTGAAATATCACTAATCGATGAGATATCGGTGGCGATTTCTTTCGTAACGGCGGTTTGCTCTTCTGCGGCCGTGGCGATTGAGTTGATCATCGTTTGGACATGACTTGCCCCTTCTACAATCTGCTCTAATGCGCTAATAGCACCCTCACTTTGTTTTACGCCGCTTTCTACCAACTGACGGTTATCTTCCGTTAAAGATACCGCTTGCTGTGTCCCAGACTGAATCGACTGAATAATCACTGACACTTCTTGCGTCGCACGAGTAGTACGCTCAGCAAGGGCCCGAACCTCATCGGCAACCACCGCAAACCCACGCCCAAACTCGCCCGCTCGAGCCGCTTCAATGGCCGCATTTAACGCCAACAAATTCGTCTGTTCAGCAATGTCTTGGATCACTTTAATCACACTGCCGATTTGCTTTCCGTGTGCACCTAGGTCGTTCATCTGGCCTGACATTTCTTCCATTTGAATAGACACTTGTTGCACGCTTTGTACCATGTCAGAAATCACGCTGCGGCCTTCTATTGCGCACGATTCAGAGCGCTGAGCTTCGCTATAGGTTTGATTACTTTGAGTCGCCACTTCAGAAATCGTTAAGCTAAGCTCTTCAGATGCCGTTGCTATCAACGTCGCTTTATCTGATTGAGAAGAGGCCCCAACGACCATTTTCTCACCAACTGCGGCAAGCTCACAAGTCGCCTCTTTCACATCCACACTAACAGAATGTATCGAACTGATGAGTTCAGCTAACGAGCGCTGCATTTGATTAATAGACTGCGCTAAGCTCGACAACTCATCACTCGCATTATCCACCACACTGTTGCTTGAGAGGTCACCGTTTGCGATACGCTGCGCGACATTATTAAGGACTGATACCCGGCGTACAATGGAATTCGAAAGGAAATAAGACACAAGCAATGAGCCAACAATAACCGCTATCGCTGAGATAATAATCGTCATATAAATCAAGCTAAAGGAATCAATTAGACCCCTTAATGCCGAATAGGTATCTTGCTTTTCTGATACCGAGGCTTCATCTAGTATCTTCTCTATCGGCGCTAAATATTGATCATGTAGATGCTTAGTGATATCAAAATTTACCGCAACACGGCTATTAGAGGCGGCCATCATGACTTGAGACTCAAAGCCTTCGGTGTAATTCTTTAGGGAGGTTGACACCTCTTCCAAACGTCGGGTGTCAGCCTGATTCCCTAACTCCAAACTCTTAAGTAGATTGATCGCAGAATAAGCACTGTCGATATTACGGCGATATGATGCCAGGGCCGCATTATCCCCTAATACGATTTCCAAAGAGCTTCGGTACACATCACCAATCTCATCAATCAGAATTAGGTACTGCTCCAATTCAGGGACATCATCTTGATTTATTTCCATCGCAACCTGTTCCGATGTCGAGACTTCAAACCAAATCACACTTAGCCCAGAGCAGATAACAATGAATATCGCTAAGAATCCACCGTATAATTTATTTTTAACCGATAACGTCAAGAGTTCACCCGTAAATACGCACTTAATTATTGATGCGAATTATAGGTCTGAAACAAACCTCACACTACAAATAATCATCACTTTTGGGAAGTATTTAACTATATTCACTCCGCCCGTTTCATTTATTTATATAAGGAAGGAAAGCAATCTATTTATTTATAAATTTCCTTGATAAAACAATGCTAAAGCATCAATTTTCCTCCTAAGTAGATATTAATAGGCATCACCAAAAATTTTGCCTTTTCTTAAAATCAGCCGGTATTTTTTTCTTCAAACCACGCTGTGCCTGCTTAAAGTTTTGGCCTAACATAATCCGAATTTGGCTATAGGTTTCATAGGCCAATAGCTTCCAACTAGGTGCAGTCCAATAACGAGTATAAATATGCTTGATGGCTGCAGTGACATCTGGTGAGGTTTGTCGTATCTGCTGGCAGAACTCGATGGCCGCTTCCATTGGCGCCTCACTCACTTCAGTAACAAGACCAAGCTCCAATGCACGCTGTGCATTCAATTGCGTCGCACAGATCGAAATACGCATGGCTTGATCTTTAGTCATAACCTCTCTGAGCCCGAGTGAACCCGCCATATCAGAGGTTAAACCCATTTTTGATTCCATAATCGAAAGGTTCGCATTAGGTGCGCATATCCTAAAATCTGCCCCCAACACAATCTGTAACCCTGCGCCCCAGCAATACCCTTCAATAACGGCAATTACGGGGACCGATAGTTTGCGCCAGTTAGCACTGACTTGTTGAGCTCGATTGGCTTGCCCGGGCCATACTTTAAACAGCAGTTGCGCTGCAAACCGTTTATTTTTCATCATCGCACTAAAGTCTAAACCAGAACTAAAGTTGCCTCCTTTGCCTGTCAAGATAACCGCTCTGAGAGTGCGGTCACGCTTAAGACGGCGACTGATATCAATAAGCTCATCAAACATGCGCATATCCACGCCATTCAGCTTATCGGGCCTATTCAGGCTAATGGTAACGACATCATTATCTCGTGCGACGTCAATATGCCCATACTCCATTTACTCACCTCTACTTTTCTTCGTTATCGTACTCGCTGAATCTGCGCACCGCCGGATCTGAGTTCCAACAGGTTCTATGCGACCGGCGAATTTACCTAATGGTCAAATTCAATGAGGAAAGTGTAGACGTCTGCTCGGCATAATTAGTGTATTTACTCAATAATGAGACATGGCACAGAAGCTTGGTCATTAAGGGATATACACCGCCAACCATACGACGACTCAACCATACGACGACTCAACCATCCGACTCGCCGGCCAATATTCAGCACTTAACCAATGGTGAATCATTTGGTCTGATTTTTCGGATAGGTTGCTCAGTACTTAGACGATCGATCACGTATTATTTGCGTTGCCTTCAATTAATGAAATATGCGCCTTTGAGCCGTGGGGTATTCCTGCTTGAATAGTGCGGTAAATTTTGGATAAAAAAGGATCTCTATCCAATGAAACAACAACGCCACTCATCACGCCTAAATGACGTCACAGCGCTCGGGTTATCGGTCATATATGGATTGTTCACTTTTGCGCTACTTCGCTATGTATTACCTAATCATATCGGTGTCGGAAGTGAAGTCGGTTCGGCACTGATTGCATTAGCCTCTGAATTATCTCTACCCATCGCGCTGCTTTGGTTTCTTCCTCACGCACGGAGCACAATGAAAAATGCTCGCCAAGCTCACCTCTCTTAGTACATTGTTCGAATTTCTAGCTAGTTATTTTTCGACAAATATTAAGTGGTGATATTTATTTCTGGTGTTTATTAACGAATTAACAACAAGTTACAGGTAGACAGCGGACTACGACTAAAAGTGTGAGCAAGATCAACTTGATCCTACAATATAGCAGTGTTAATGTGGTCCGCGATGACGAAAACATGACCACAAGGAGTGTGCTTTGACAAGTATTCAAGTGAGTCGTTGGCTAGTGGAATCTTGCCCTGAAATTTTAGAGCAAAAAATCATCTCAGCTGTCGCCTACCGAGAAATGAAAGGATCGATTTCTGACATGGAGTTATGCCAAATATTTGGAGAAACTGTGTGGAAGAGCGGTGATAATTATCACACGCATGCGGTCTCAATTTATGTTGATGAAAACGAAAAGCGCTGTCGAGTAACTCCAAGGCTATCCGTCGCCTAACGCAATAAAAAAGGTCTACCAACAGGTAGACCTTTTTTATTGCTATCATTTTTTATTCAGTGCTACGCTGTGAACACTGAGATGGTCACTTCAAACCATTATTTTGGTAGATAGACTCCAGTGTGTCGTCTTTTCGCTTCCACAGTGCATTCAACCAATGGTGGAAGCGTCGTTTGAAGGCTTTGTCCTTGAAGTAATCACCACTTAGATTCTCATCCATCGGATAAACTTCAATTTTAACAACGACTTTGGTGAGTCGCCCTTTCAATAAATCTTCGAACGGGTTTTCTCTGTTTTCTGGATACGCTAAGGTAATATCAACCACGCCATCTAGAAGCTGGTTCATCGCATTCAAAGTGAATGCCACCCCGCCTGTTTTAGGCTTTAATAAGTGACGATATGGCGTCTTGCCTGATTGAACCTTGTCTACGCTGTAACGCGTTCCTTCAACAAAACTGATCATGGTTGTTGGAACATGTTGAAACTTTTCACACGCCTTTTGAATCGCATTAAAATCATCGTTACGGCGCTCTGGGTGCTTCACAAGATACGATTGAGAGTGACGCTTCATGAATGGCATATCCAGTCCCCAACATGCCAGCCCAACAAATGGAACATAGAGTAAACTCTGCTTAAGCAAAAACTTACACATTGGCATTTTGTCTTTCATCACTGAACTGATAATTACGATATCCGTCCAACTCAGATGGTTAGATAGCAGCATGTACCACTGTTCTTGAGATAACTCTTCACCACCTTCAATCTGCCAATCAATATTGTTGTTAAGGTTCAGCAACCATAAGTTGACTGTCGCCCAGACCCACATTTGTTTATTCGCTAAACTCGTCATTGTTTTTTGCACGAGGTGAAGCGGCAATATCAATTTGATAATGGAAAGCGTTGACACCACGACAGCTGTGATCGCCGTGTTCAGAATCACCAGAAAAGAATTGAGGAATAAGCGCAGATTACTAAACATACTTTTTGTTACGATTTCAAAAAAGGAGGCTAATGATACCAATTTTTTCCGCCCAGTGAAGCAAAGCTTGTCTCATGGGCGTATTTTATTAAGATCCTAGTACCATTTTAAGATAGGTTAAAAACTCTAATTTTAACCTAACCACCCAGAATAATGACCAACTAGATATAGACAAACCCCTGCCATTACGCCCGCAACAATATCATCGATCATAATCCCAAGACCGCCATGAACACGTTTATCTAGCCAGCCAATAGGCCAAGGTTTAACCATGTCGAAAAATCTAAATAATACGAAACCTGCTATTAACCATTGCCATTCTGTCACGGGAATATTCAATGCAGGCACAATTAACATCGTGATCCAAAAACCAGAAAACTCATCCCAAACAATAGAACCATGATCGTGCACGCCCATATCATCGGACGTGACTTGGCAAATCTTAATACCAACGATGCACGAAAGTACGACAAGAATAATGTACAAGCTCAAAGGAAGCTGAGCCAACAGTAGAAACAAGGGTACGGACGCCAATGTTCCCATCGTGCCTGGAATGATGGGGGATAACCCGCTACCAAACCCCGTCGCGAGAAAGTGCCATGGGTTTTTTAACGAAATAAGACTTAATGGGTTTGTCATGTTGTCACCTTGAAATGGTCAAAGCCCTTTACGTTCCAATCTAAAGGGATATTATTGCGGTGGAGATCAAGCTGGCCAGTTCCGGTTATTCGACCAATACAGCTAAATGGGGTATTTGAAAGTGCCACTTCGAGTTGGCCACGGTTCGCTTCTGGAACCGTGAAACACAATTCGTACTCTTCACCACTCGTCAATGCATAGTGTTGAATAAGGTCTTCGTCGTGCAAAAACAATTGTAGATCTTTTGATGTGGGTAGCGCAGCAACATCGATGCGCGCTCCAACCTCAGAACGAGTCAAGATATGCCCTAAATCCGATACCAGACCATCGGAAATATCAATTGCAGAAGACGCAATATCACGCAGAGCAATCCCTCCTAGCACCCGTGGGGTTGCCATAAAGTGGCTCTGGATAAGTCGTTCGTTCAATTCTATGTCATCACTAACGCGCTGGTTCAATATTACGTCGAGTCCCGCTTTCGCGTCGCCTAATGACCCCGTCACATAAATCCAATCACCAACATTAGCACCACTGCGAGTCAATCCTTTTCCCTCAGGAAGTGTGCCTTGAACGGTAAGTGTAATAGTAAGTGGACCTTTTGTCGTATCACCACCAATAAGCTGAATGCCATAGTAATCGGCAAGCGCAAAGAAAGACTGACAAAAGCGAGTCAACCACGCTTCGTCTACATCAGGCAGTGCTATACCCATAGACACCCATGCAGGGGCAGCGCCCATGGCCGCCAAATCACTAATATTTGATGCAAGCGCTTTATGGGCAATATGAGCAGGATCAGCATCCGCAAGAAAATGCGTTCCTGACACGAGCATATCGGTACTGATGGCGAGATGACTATGGTGTGCAGGCGCGACAATGGCGCAATCATCACCTTGGGCAAGGATGACATCTTTGCGCTGCTGTTGCTGATGGGAGAAATATTTGTCGATTAAGCTAAATTCACCGGGCATAGTGATTATTGATTCCACGATTAGATGCCCGAAGTATATAAAAAAGGCCAGCATAATGCTGACCTTTTTAGGATAAGACGAACTTTAATTGTTACTTTCTACGTACGCTTGGCGCGGCTTTATCAAGCACACCATTCACGAACTTATGGCTATCTTCGGCAGCAAATACTTTTGCTAGTTCAATAGCTTCGTTGATAACAACTTTGTAAGGGACGTCTTCACGACTTGTCATTTCGTACATAGCTAGACGAAGCAACGCCAGTTCCATCATATCGAGATCTTGCATTGGGCGAGATACGAATGGGCGCAGTTTGCTGTCTAATTCTGTGTGATTCAACGCGACACCCGTGAGCAAATCACGGAAATACACAACGTCAGTCTCTGGTGCGCTTAACGCTGGCTCGGCAGCATGATGCTCTTCTTCATCATACTTACCACCTGACAAGAATTGTTCTTCTACATTGGCAACATTTTCTTTAGTAATTTGCCAAGAATAAATTGCTTGCAGAGCAAATTGACGTGCATTACGACGTGCGGCTGGTTTCACACTGGCCCCCATTAGGAATCGATTTCAGAAAGAACGTTGATCATCTCGAGTGCGCTTAGTGCAGCCTCTGCACCTTTATTACCAGCCTTGGTTCCGGCGCGCTCAATAGCTTGATCGATAGTATCAACAGTCAAAACACCGAATGCGACTGGTAGGCTGTACTCCAGAGACACTTGTGCAAGACCTTTATTACACTCACTACAAACATAGTCAAAATGTGGCGTACCGCCACGAATCACTGTACCTAGTGATACAATAGCGTCAAATTTGCCAGTTTTAGCAACGCGTTGAGCTACCAATGGCAGTTCAACAGCACCAGGACAACGAACAACAGTGATGTTGTCTTCGCTTACCTGACCATGACGTTTCAAAGTATCGATCGCACCAGACAATAGGCTTTCATTAATAAAGCTATTAAAACGGGCAATAACAATCGCAATTTTTGCGTTTGGTGCAGGGAAGCCACCCTCGATAACTTTCATATACTTTCCTTATAAACTATGTTCATCTCGCGAGAATCGCCGGATTCTAGCACAACTCAATTATTAATATCTAGCTCAAACTTCCTTAAGCCCTATCATTTAAGGCTCAAAGAAAAATGAATCGACTCATAAAACACGGGCACTTTCATCCGTAGAACATAAAAGTGCTGATTTTCTATTCAGTTACATACTCGGTGACCGTCAGACCGAAGCCACCCAGTGCATGATACTTCTTATCAACAGACGAGAGTAATCTCATCTCATGTACACCCAAGTCCGCCAAGATTTGAGACCCGACACCCACTCGACGCGATGTGCCTTGTTTTTTAGCCATAGTTGGGGCTTGACCGCTATCTTGCTGCTCGAAGACTTTAATCTTATGGACAATCGATTCGGTGGTTTCTTCGTTACCAAGAAGTACCAACACACCACCATCACTACCAATACGTTTCATCGCTTTATCAAGTGTCCAGCTACGCTCTGAATTACGATCTGAGCGAAGGATATCAGTAAACGTATCTTGTAAATGCACACGCACGAGCGGCGTTTGTTGCGTAAGATCCCCACTACACATTGCATAGTGAATCTGGTTATCAATCGTGTCACGGTAAGTGACAAGCTCAAACTCACCGAATTCGGTCGGGAGATGACACGCAGCAACACGTTCTATCGTGGTTTCGTTGTTGTTACGATATTCAATGAGGTCCGCGATCGTCCCGAGTTTAAGGTCGTGTTTCTCAGCAAAGACTTCTAAATCTGGACGACGAGCCATGCTTCCATCATCATTAAGAATCTCAACAATAACCGATGCCGCTTCAAACCCTGCGAGTTTAGCAAGATCGCAGCCCGCTTCAGTGTGACCCGCTCGAGTGAGCACGCCCCCATCTTGCGCGGCAAGCGGAAAAATATGCCCTGGTTGCACTAAATCTGCCGCCTTAGCATCTTTGGCAACAGCAGCTTGAACAGTGCGCGCGCGATCAGCCGCTGAGATGCCGGTTGTCACACCCTCTGCTGCTTCAATAGAGACGGTAAAATTGGTGGTATACTGGGCATTGTTATCTTGAACCATTGGTGGCAGTCCCAATAGCTCGCAGCGCTCTTTGGTCATGGTCAGGCAAATCAAACCACGGCCATGCGTTGCCATGAAGTTAATGGCTTCAGGCGTCACATGCTCAGCCGCCATGATAATATCACCTTCATTCTCACGATCTTCGTCATCCATCAAGATGACCATTTTTCCTAGTCGAATATCTTCAATGATTGCTTGGGGCGTACTAATTGGCATATCACATTCCTGTTATTGATTTGTTGGCTACTGCATTTCCGTATCTCTATACGAATTACCGTATCACTAAATTAGCGAATCGTAACGCGAAACTATTTCATCGGCACACTCAATACTTGTCGTACTAGTGAGATTCCAAGATTACTAGATCTCAACGTAACGAGATCTCAAGGCGACTATGTTTCAAGCCGAGCATGTTTCAAGCCGACCACGTTTCATAGCCGACGATGCATCAAGGGCGCTATGTTTCAAGATAATCCGCTGCACATAACGTCGTCTTGTATCGATGACTTACGTTAGTGTTTACTTTGTGTTGTTGTCAATTTCCGGTTTTTACATCAAGCGAAGCCGTTTTGTTGTAAAAACTCCATGGAGAGGCGAGACTCAGGCTCACTCTGCGTATGATTTTGCAGCAATCGTTCCATATAGCGAGCCATCACATCCACCTCTAGGTTGACTTTACGGCCAACCTGAAAACGATCAATTGTGGTTTCTTCTGTCGTATGCGGCACAATCGTGATTTTCAGTGCATTTTTTCTCAGACCATTCACTGTCAGGCTAATACCATCCACTGTAATCGAGCCTTTTTCAGCCACATACTTATTGAGTTCGCCTGGCATCTGGATCCAAAACTCAATGGCACGACCCACGTGTTGACGTTCTATGATTTCACCCACACCATCAACGTGACCAGATACGATATGACCACCAAAACGCGTTGTTGGGAGCATGGCCTTTTCTAAATTAACCTTTTCACCTACTTGATAATGGGCAAAACCGGTTTTATTTAGCGTTTCTACCGACAAATCGGCGGTATACGTGGTGGTGGTGTGCGCCGTTACCGTGAGACACACGCCGTTTGTCGCAATGCTATCTCCTAGCTTTACGTCGCCCATGTCCAGCTTACCTGCCTCAACATGGATACTAATATCTTCTCCGCGAGGAGTAATGGCCTTAAGCGTGCCAATTGCTTCAATAATACCTGTAAACATCTGTCTTAAATTCTACTTAGTAATGGGTGACGTCGCCGCTGACGCCGTTGGTGTCACAACAGTCGGCATCGCGACAATGCGAATATCTTGCCCGACCATGCGAACATCTTTTATGACCAAATTAATGGTGTCTTGCATAGATTGTAGACCTAAAGCGCCAATCAGACCGCGACCATCCGACCCCATCAGTTTAGGTGCCAGATAAACAATGATTTCATCAACGAGCTGCTGTTGAATCAACGCACCCGCCAATGTCGCGCCAGCTTCCACCCACACATGGTTTATCTGTTGTTCATCGGCCATAGCTGACAAGGTGTGAGTTAAGCTCAATTGGCCACATTCCGTCAACGGTACATTAATGTCTCCGCCTGACTCAGCAACACGAAGTATGCTGCCTACACTTTGAAAAAGCGCTAGGTCGCTAGAAAGACGGGCTTGTTTGTCTAGAATAACTCGAGTGGGTTGGCGTAACTGTGATGGTGTTATGGTATCGGTAACGTGACTCGGTAGCTCATTCCAGCGCACATTGAGGGAAGCGTTGTCTTCAATAACGGTTTGACTGGTGGAAAGAATCGCCGCGGCTTGCGCTCGATAGGCTTGAACATCACGCCTTGCAGCCGTTCCCGTTATCCATTGGCTACGGCCATTAGCAAGTGCGGTTTGGCCGTCAAGACTGGCCGCCATTTTCAGCTGGACGAACGGCTTACCCGTTTCCATTTTCTTCAGAAAACCGCGATTTAGTGCTCTCGCGTCTTGCTCAAGGAGCCCAACATGGACCTCAATACCTGCCTCACGCAACATGGTAAAACCCCGCCCTGCAACTTGAGGGTTAGGATCCGACATGGCGCAGATAACCTTAGTGACGCCCGCTTTAATGAGACCTTCCGCGCACGGTGGTGTGCGGCCATAATGGGAGCATGGCTCTAGGGTGACATAAGCGGTTGCACCTTGCGATTGTATACCCGCCATTCGAAGTGCATGAACCTCAGCATGTGGCTCGCCCGCTTTTTGGTGGTAACCTTCGCCAACGATATGGTCGTCGCGCGTCAACACGCAACCTACATTTGGGTTCGGCGCTGTTGTAAAACGCCCCTTACTGGCTAAGGTAATTGCGCGACTCATCATTTGATAATCAATGGCGCTAAATTGAGGACAAGCCGTATGTGATTGTGTCATTAGAGGTATTCTCTACTTATTAATCAGTCTTCTAGTCGGGCAATTTCTTCGCCAAACTCTCGAATATCTTCAAAGCTGCGATAGACCGACGCAAAGCGAATATAAGCGACCTTATCAAGTTCCTTAAGCTGGGCCATGACAAGGTTACCTATCATGTCACTCGGTACTTCACGCTCGCCCGTTGCTCGCAATTGAGACTCAATATGACTGATAGCAAGCTCTATGGAATCGGCACTAACAGGGCGTTTCTCTAATGCACGCTGTATACCGCCCACCATTTTATCTTTGTTAAATGGTTCACGGTTGCCATTTGATTTAATGACTTTAGGCATGACCAGCTCTGCAGTCTCAAACGTCGTAAACCGTTCACTGCACGCCAAACATTGTCGTCTACGGCGAACTTGATGGCCGTCAGCAACCAATCTGGAGTCGATAACTTTTGTATCATTTTCTGAGCAAAAGGGACAATGCATAACACCTCCTAAAAGTGAAAGGTCAGTTTATCGAAATTCAACCCATTAAGAAATCTACTATTTCAGCTTCTCGACTGGATTACACGACGTAACCCTGAATCGCGTCACATTCCTGCCAACCAAACTCAACCATTAGATGATGCCAGACATCATCAAAGCGTGCCTTTATGACAATTTCTTTCTCTAAAATCGGATGAACAAACCTCAAAGACGAAGCATGCAGCATCAATCGGCGAGCATTAAAATGCTCACGAAACAAACGATTATGTTTACCATCACCATGTGTCGTGTCCCCTATTATCGGGTGACTCAAATGATGCATGTGTCGTCTTAATTGGTGCTTACGCCCAGTTTCAGGCTTCATTTCCACTAAGCCGTAACGACTGGTCGGGAATCGTCCTGTCGAGTAGGGCACTTCCACTTGCGCTAATGGCTCATAAACGGTGACCGCGGGTTGCGCTTCTTTATCTTGCGTGGCGAATTTATCAGCAATCTTGTCCAGTTCCAGTTTGAGCGCATAATCGAGTCGATCTCCCTCTTCGATCCACCCTCGCACAATCGCATGATAGGTTTTTTCCATTTCATGTTCCGCAAACATTGGCATCGCTTTGGACGCCACTTCGCTAGATAAGGCAAACAATAAAACACCTGATGTCGGTCTATCTAAACGATGAAGCGGAAAAACATGCTGACCTATTTGATCCCTCAAGGTCTGCATCACAAAGCGAGTTTCCCCTTTATCCAACCAAGAGCGATGAACAAGCATACCCGCAGGCTTATTGACGGCGATTAGATACTCATCTCTGAAGATAATTTCCAAAGGAGGCACTGGAGCTAACGCATTCTTGGCGTTTGTGTCATCAGTACTGTCGACATTATTGCTGTTCATTGTATCGGCAGTGCTAATTACATCGCTCGTGTTCATGACATCGCTCGTGTTCATGAGATCGACAGAGCTAGGCACATCGTTAACGTTCTTTGTATTTAAGTCCGTCTTTGGGGTAGTCATACGTTAGATGCTCCATCAATTTTTTTTAACACATGAATCACATCTTGATACTGCGGCATACTTTGCCAAACCTGTTCGAAATAAGGTGTGATTTCAAATTTACTCGGTAGCGGCTGTCCACGTAACAGCATGGTTTCGATACGATAAACAAATACCCACTGAAGCCACTCTTCCGGCGCGAGTGTATCGATAGCGAAGGGTTGCGTACTTTGCAGTTTTTCCATTGCTGGCATATCAGCTTGCCAAAGACCATGGAGAGCCATGACCTGTTTTAATTCTTCAATATGTTGCTTCATGTTCAATATCTGAGTTGTTAGGTTGAATTAACGCAATGAAAAGCAACCATGACCTTGAAAATTCGCGATAGAATACCATCTATTGCTCTATACCCAAACCGTACTAGGAACAACGCCATGGATACCATTCATACTTTGACCGATCTACTGAACAACAGTGGCTGTCAATATCACGTCTACGACCTGTCGCGTCGGGTACAACGCATCGATAATCAACAATTTGCTAATGTTGAACAAGGCCGCCAACCCTACCCGTTCCCTATTCAGCGTAAAGCGCAGTTCGCGGTCGCTTATTGGAATGAAGAGAAACAACCGTGGATTTGGTTCCTAACGTTTAACCTCGATGAGCGCGGCTTACTCAATCAGGGCGATGTCGGACAGTTTATTCAATTTGTCGTTGAAGCCATGGGATCTCGTCTGAGCAAAGAGATGACAGAGGATCAGCAGCAAAAGCTGTCTAATAATCCATTCACGTTCCGCCCAAAGGACGACAAACTCGCTATATTCCATAGCCTATTACGCGCCGAGCTTTCTCTATCCACCAGCCAGTACTACGCTCACGCGCAAGAGTATTTCCAGGGTAACCTCGGATGGGAGAACTGGCAGACGGTCGGCTTACAAGGCATTACTGATCTTGCGGCTAGGTTAAGTGAAGACGACAATGGCCGTATTGTTCGCGCAAGCTTACAACACCTCGCCAGCGAGCCCAAATATGCGCTTCTAGGTGCGCTTGAGCATGTTGCTTTGCCAGGTAAACTTTCAAGCACCCTGCTTGAACTTGCAGAAGACGAATGTGAATCGACCGATGTCGACCTATTTTTGGTATCGGCTTACGTGCGAGCATTAGCCGGCGGAAAGCCTGAGCAGTTAGAGTCATTAGTCGGTCGTATTCTTGCCAGCGACGTACTCAGTCATACTGAAATTTTAATCGCCATTGCTGGGCGAGCTTGGTTACCCCTAACCACGCCAACGTTGGCTAACCAATACCTGGTTAGACTTGCAAAGACAGGCGATCAAGCATTGTTTAGCCAAGTATTTGCCGACCTCGTCATGATGCCAAGTTTAAGGCTCGTATTGTTGCCGCTGCTGCATTCAACGCCTTCTCAAGAACTGACTCAAGCTTTGGTTGCCTTGCAGCAATCCACAGCATCAGGCCGAACACACTAAGGAATTGCCGTGATCGACAACTTATTAATGATTTTGGCGCTGAGCCTATTTTGTTTTTTCTTTTGGCAACAAAGACGGCAATCTGAGATTGCTAAGGCCGCAGTAAGCCGTCGTTGTAAGGAATTAGATTTGCAAATGCTCAGTGTCTCATTCAGCTCGCACCGACTCCGCGATGCGAATGGACGTTTCGGCTGGCATACTATTTATGAATTTGAGTTTTCGGCATTGGGTGATGACTATTATCAAGGAAAGGTGCTGATGAAGGGCTTTTATGTGTTGAATTTTCATATTCCTCCTTACCGAATGTAGTTGTAAATGCCAAATAGGGGCCGTGGTCGTTGGTATATTGGCCGCTCAGCTCAAAACCAAACTTCTCCAACAAATGAATCGAAGAATGATGGCCAACATCGACGTTGGCTGTCAAGTACCGAACCCCAAGCTCACTGCAGGCCGTCGGAATAAAGCGCTGGAGTACTTCCGTCGCAATGCCTTTATTCCAATACTGTTTATCAAACAAAAAACCCAACTCTGCGTGCCCGTTAATGTCATCGACAAAAACGTGCCCAAGCAATTCACGCGTTCTAATATCTAAAACAGCCATAGAAAACAACTTAGGTTCATCAAGTAATGTCTGAAAGAGTTGTCGAGCCGAACTGAGTGTATGAGGCCCATTCATATGTTCGCGGTTTTTGGCGCACACATTCAGCATCAGGAAATCCGATTCCAAGTGCTTTGTGTAAGGGACGAGAAGTGTCCTAAGTGTCGCGATGGTCATAAATACATTCCTTTGAGTTCACTCGTTGTAGAAGCAAATAAGGAAGCGGGGAAATAATATAAAAGAAAAGCCCCAATACTTGCGTATTGGGGCTATGGTCTTACTCGCAGCAATCCGGCTACTATAGGTGCTCCATGCATCATCCGTAATAGTGGCTGAATCCTTCAGCTATATCCTTTCATCGCTGTCCTAGCGGTGTCCATATCATCCAATGACGCTAACTTTCCTAGTCAGCTCGCTTCACTTGTTCCCTGAGCGGTGTCCTTGTACATCATCCTGATGTTGATCCTTGCACTCTCCTGAGTGTGTCCTTTTCCTTTTAAACCATCATCCTGACAGTTTTTACGCATCCAGCGTTTGTCCTTACATCCTTGCTAGTTACTTTTCCTTTAGTAACTAAATCTTCTTCCTGAAGATGACCTTCCTGTGTCGTTCCTGTTCCGTGTCAGCATCCTTCCGACAAGTTCTAATTTACGCGATTCGGGCTTTTAGACAATATACGCTGAAAAAATATTTTTATTTCGCACTATTGAAATAAACACAAAATCCATAACAATCAGTAATATGGAACAAAAGTAACAGATAATACCTTGTGATTTTTCTCTTTTTCTCACAGCTCGTGTGAGAGATCTCGCACACAAGATTTCCACTTTCCCTTGCCTCTTATTTTTGTCGAAAACGAACAGTGTGAGCGAACTAACATTTTCTTGAGCTGTACCCTCAAGCCATTCAAATGTAATATCGGTTGATACCCTGTTTGATGGATAAAACCCATGTTAACGAAAGATGTTTCTGCCGAGATTCAAGCGGTGTTAGCAACCTTGAGTAAAGAAGGCAAAGAACCCACGGTCGCTTTAGTTAAAGGACGCCTCACAACAAAGGTTCCTATGCCTGCGTTGATTACTGTCATAAAATCATGGAAAAATAATCAACACGTGCCTAAAGTGGAAATCGCCGCTGATGCTGACGCATTAACTCAGCACGCACGCATCGAGGCACTAGAAGCACAGGTCGCACTATTAACAACAAGATTAGAAAAGTTGGAAAATACACATGGTTAAAATTTGGGTCGATGCCGATGCGTGTCCTAAGGTCATTCGTGAAACGCTTTGCCGCGCCGCAGAAAGAACAGGCCTAGTCTGCACGTTTGTCGCCAATCATACTGTCCCAGTACCAAAGCGAGACAACATTCACTCAATTACAGTGCCAGCTGGCTTTGATATTGCGGATAATGAAATCGTTCGTCGCGTGGAAGCCGGGGATTTAGTGATCACCTCAGACATCCCTTTAGCGGATGAGGTCATCACCAAGAATGCGTTAGCACTTAGTCCTCGCGGGGAGCTGTATACAAAAGAAACCATCAAGGCACGCCTTAATATCCGTGACTTTATGGACACCATGCGCTCAAGTGGTATTCAGACCGGAGGGCCGGCGCCTTTAGGTCAAACTGAGCGACGTGAATTCGCTAACAACCTTGATCGCTTCTTGGCAAAAGCACAACGTTCATAGAATCCAACAGCCATGCCCACTCTTCTGAAATCGTTGCTTAATACGGCTTATTTCAGGCATTAAAAAAGCGCAGGATTCTGCGCTTTTTGTATTGAGTACATACCGTTTTAATTTTCGATATCGCTTTTATTGCTATATCGCTTTTATTACTATATCGCTTTATGCGATACCACTGTCAGTCGCCAGTGGTTATATCGCTATAAATTGCTATTCAGCTAAGGCCTGGCGAGATAGTCCGCTTTACCGACCCATTTGTAACTGGTGAGTTCCTCTAAGCCCATTGGGCCGCGAGCGTGTAGTTTTTGAGTAGATACAGCAACCTCAGCTCCTAAACCAAACTGAGCGCCATCAGTGAAGCGTGTGGATGCATTGACGTAAACAGCCGCTGATCCCACCGAGTTAATAAACTTTTCAGAGCTTGCCAGACTGTTGGTCATGATGGCATCCGAGTGACTGGCGTTGTGAACACGCATATGGTCAATCGCTTCGTCAACATCGGCAACCACTTTGACACCCAAGGTGTAACTTAGCCATTCCGTGTCAAAGTCCCCTTGTACCGCTACCCGTAGGTCATCCGTCCCTTCAAGTATTGCGAATGCGTTAGGTTCAGCGACCAATGCCACCTTGCCCTGCACACGTTGCGATAGAGCGCCGAGAAACTCTGCTGCCACCTTTTCATGAACAAGTAAGGTATCCAGAGAGTTACAAGCTGACGGGCGTTGTACTTTTGCATTTTCGACGACATCCAATGAACGCGCGAGATCGGCTGACTCATCAACAAAAATATGACTGATCCCAAAGCCGCCAATGATCACAGGTATATTGCTGTTTTCTTTACACATCTTGTGTAAACCAGCGCCGCCACGAGGGATGATCATATCAACATAGTCATCAAGCTTTAACAGCTGAGAGACGAGTTCTCGGTCTGGCTTTTCAATATATTGCACGGACGCGGCAGGTAAACCAGCTTTTGCCAATGCCGATTGAATCACCTTCACAAGCTCCATATTGGAATGGAAGGTTTCCTTACCACCACGAAGAATACTGGCGTTGCCTGTTTTCAGGCAAAGCGCAGCGATATCAATAGTGACATTAGGCCGCGCCTCGTAAATAACCCCGACGACACCAAGTGGTACTCGGCGACGAGACAAGCTCATGCCATTTTCTAGCACCTTGCTGTCCATTTCGCTGCCCACCGGGTCATTCAACGTAATAACATTGCGCACATCATCCGCAATGCCTTTTAATCGTTGTTCATTGAGCAATAAACGGTCAAGCAAAGCGTCCGTCAAGCCCGCTGCACGGCCTTGGTCAATATCAATAGCATTGGCAGCCAATATTGCGGTCGAGTTCGCCTCAAGCTCATCGGCGATAATATGCAATGCTTGATTTTTTTGCGCCGTTGAAGCGGTAGACAAAGCAAAACTTGCTTGCTTTGCATCACGACCCATTTGGATCATATCCATAATTTATCCCTTGAATTCTTTAGTCTTGAATGACAACCATATCGTCGCGATGGATAACTTCTGAACCATAGTCATAGCCCAATATCACTGATATTTCTTTACTGTGTTTGCCGGATATTTTCGCGAGATCACTCTCTGAATAGCCACAAATGCCTTTTGCTACCAACGCGCCATCTGAGGTTGTAACACGAACGACATCACCACGTTTAAAGCGCCCTGATACACTCAACACGCCTTTTGCCAATAGGCTGCTGCCTTTGCCAATCACGGCATTGACCGCGCCTTTATCGATAACAATATCACCCGTCGCAGCAGGGCCTGCCAAAATCCAGCGTTTACGGTTTTCTAATGCTTCTTCCAACGGTAGAAAGCGAGTACCTTGTGGCGCTTCAGACAACGCATCAAAGATCACATTATCTGCACTGCCCGCGGCAATAATGACTTCAATGCCAGCTCGGCGTGCAATATCGGCCGCTTGCAGTTTCGTTGCCATTCCGCCAGTCCCCAATGTCGAACCACTACCTCCGGCAATCTTTCGAAGTGTTTCATCAATCGTCGTCACTTCTCGGATCAACTCGGCGTTCGGGTCTTTACGTGGATCAGCGGTAAACAATCCTCTCTGGTCAGTCAGTAGCAACAGTTTATCTGCACCACACAAAATACCAACCAAGGCCGATAGGTTATCATTATCACCGACTTTAATTTCGTTCGTCGCAACGGCATCATTCTCATTAACGATCGGAATAATGTCATTGTCTACCAGTGCATTAATGGTATCGCGCGCGTTAAGAAAACGCTCACGATCATCAAGATCTGCACGAGTCAGCAGCATCTGACCAATTTTCAGACCATAAATCGCAAATAAAGATTCCCAAACTTGAATCAATTGACTTTGACCTACGGCAGCAAGTAGTTGCTTACTCGCCATAGAATTGGGCAGTGCGGGGTAATCAAGATGTTCGCGTCCAGCGGCGATCGCGCCAGAAGAGACCATAACGACAGAGTGACCGAGTTTCTTCAACTCTGCACATTGTCTAACGAGCTCGACCATGTGCGCTTTATTTAGCGCCAGCGAGCCCCCCGTAAGAACACTTGTTCCCAACTTAACCACAACGGTTTGTTTATTAGTCGTTCGAGAATTGATTTCAGTTGCCATTTCTTTGAGCTTGATATGAAAATTTAATAAGGAGTGATGTTTTAGCAATCAAACATCAATAGCACAAGTAAAAACTGTACCGGCAGGGAAACTAACAAAAATTAGCCTTGGAAGTCATCCAAGGCTATTTATTCGCTACACAAATTCAACAGAATCGTCATGAATTTCGACAAAAAGCTCAAACTTTTCGTTCAGAGCTTTTGTTAGCTTTTCGTGGAAAACTTCTTGTGTACGTGTGATTTCAGCTATGGATGCTTCCGGTGCTGATTCAAGCACCCATTCGCCCACTTGGTTATAACGACCAATTTGATACGTTGCTTCTAATTTTGCATCATCCACAGACAGATCTAACCACCATCCCCAAAACTCACGATCTTCAGGTGACTGAGTATCATCTACACAGACTGATAAGCAGTCAAAATGGTACGCGCCCTCTTTACAAAGAGGCTCTCTTAAGTAAGGTCCAATTGCTTTTAATGCCGTAACCAAACGATAATGTGTTGGTTTTTTCACCGCTTCTGACATTGTGAAACTCCGTTTCGATATGAAAATACTTAATAATCCGTATAACCACATAACTCATGATTTATTTATATTTTTATCATAGGTTTGATTACACGGTTATTTCATATTTAACTAAATCCAAACAAATGTCACCTGAAAAGTTCATCTTCTAACCACTTTATCGCCATTTCGAGTGACTGCTCATAACCCTTTGCAATTCCTTTCGCAGGGATTTCCTTAGCTTTACCATAATCACTGAACATGGCGACTAATCGGTTGTCCGAAATGGGTGAAATCATGTCCCCCTCCAAACTAAGGGCCAGAATCGGCACTCTTGTCCGTCGAGACGTTAAAAAGCCTTGTACTTTCAGCGACCATGCCATCAACTGACCAGCTAAGCTATTAATGTCGACCACATCTTTACCAAGTCGTGAGGCCAACATATCTAAATACATCTTAGGCATCTGTCTGATTTTTTCTGGTTTTGTCAGTACGTCGTGTATTGGAGCACCTAACGAGACACAGCCCTTAATCTTGTATGGTTCTAGAAAGGACAAACGTACCATCGCGTTACCACCAAATCGAAAACCGAGTAAGCCGACTTTAAAATGATCAACCCAAGGTATCTTCGGTAATTCATCTAATACGGCTTGGTGCAAACACGAACTGTCTTCACTTAACGGCCAGCGAGAGCTATGTCCAATAGAAGGCATATCCACGGTTAACATCGCAATGCCTGCTGGCGCTAGATAATCTCGATATAAGCGCCACATGTCAGTTTGCAATGAATCGAGACCCGCACTGACAATAACCACGGGTTGCGGTTTATCGGTGCTCGGTAAGTGGAGATTCGCTACGATGCGTTTGTTCTTATAAGGGATTTCGATCTGCTTGATAATGTGGCTTGTGCGCTTGGCTGCCTCATTATAAGCCGTGTTGGCAAGAACTTGCGCTTGTAGTGCAAGGTTATCATTCTTGAGGTGTGGGTATCCGGCAATACTGAAGCACAAAGATGCCGTGAACAACTGTTCAGCCGACGCGTCTCCCTCAAGGTCGTTAGCTTGTTTTTGATGTTCCATTCCAAGCTTGGTCCATTCATAATTCCAGTTACCACTGTGATAACCCATTACGGTATCAAGCCATTCGTCAACGGTACGAGAATGATCCGAAGACGCGATACGCGCCAACACTCGCTCTTGCTCAATGGGATCAACGCCCTGCCAAATCCACTGGAGGCGCTGTAGGTTTCGGTACCAAGAAGTCGGTATTTCCTCACGCTTTTCTTCTAACGTTTTCTCGCTGCTTGGCATATACCTCATTAGACGGGAGGTTTCTTTTGCTTGTTTGTTTTTTTCAAACAAGGTTTCAGAGATATTTTTGCTGACTTCTTCTGACATACCATGACCCTACTTATATCGTTCCTGATCTATAGTAATCAAAAATGCCTTTTGGTTCAGTTTTTTTGAGTATGGCAGCAAGTAAATCATGCGCTACATCAACGCTTCATCGTTTGCGCTAAGTTCGCAAGCAATAAAAAAGCCCACATAAGATGCGGGCTTTCAAAAATACTGACTAACGTCGGTTACTTTTGCTTACGATTTACTGGCTCTACGTAAGAAAGCACCATATCCCAAGGCTGTTCAATCCAGGTATCTTGTGGAATATCGATAACATATTCATCAACAAGATCGACACCTGCTGGTTTTGCACAAACCGTGATCAGTTTAGCTTTTGGGTACATTTCACGAATCTTGCGGGCCGTATCGCCACTGTCGACTAAGTCATCAACAATCAAGAAACCTTCACCGTCGTGCTCAGGTGCTTTAAGAACCGTCATATCACGCTGATGATCGTGATCGTAGCTAGAGATACATACTGTATCAACAAAACGAATACCCAATTCACGCGCTAGAATTGCTGCAGGAACTAGACCGCCACGGCTCACGCCAATGATGCCTTTCCACTGCTCTGCTGGCATTTGAAGTTCTGCCAGTTGACGACAATATGAGTGCATATTGTCCCATGTGATTACGAATTTGTTAGCCATAGTAAAAACCTAAATTAAATAAAACCGAATAAGCTAATTATGCTGCTTCAAGGACATACTTCAAGATGAAGATACCTGCCATCACCCAAACACTGATTGAAACGTCACGACCTTTGCCGCTGAACAGTTTGATTGCTGCATAAGAAATAAAGCCTAGAGAGATACCTTCTGCGATAGAGAAAGTAAAAGGCATCATCAAGCAAGTAACCACTACTGGTGCAGCTTCCGTCAGGTCACGCCAATCAATACTTACGAGGCCTGACATCATCAGTATCGCTACATAAAATAGCGCGCCAGCTGTCGCGTAAGCAGGGATCATACCAGCTAAAGGCGAGAAGAATAATGCAAGTACGAACAAAATGCCAACGACAACGGCAGTTAATCCTGTACGACCACCGACTGCAACGCCCGCCGTACTCTCTACGTACGAAGTTGTATTTGATGTTCCTAGCAATGCACCAATAGACGTCGCCGTTGAATCTGCTAGTAACGCTTTGTTCAAACGAGGAATCTTACCTTCTTTGTCAATCAGGTCTGCTTTTTGAGCAACACCGACTAACGTGCCTGCTGTGTCAAACAAATCAACAAACAAGAAAGCAAAAACAACCGAAATCATACCGATCTCAAACATATGAGAAAAATCAAGCTGCAAGAAGGTAGGAGCGATACTTGGTGGCGCTGACATAATGCCGTGCCATTGCACATCCCCGAAAATAATTCCGAGTACAGTCACAGACAAGATAGCAATCATCACCGCGCCTTTGAGTCCACGGTGTACGAGTGCAATCGTCAGGAAAAAACCAATAGCGGCAAGAACGGCTGGTAACGATGTAATGGCACCCATTGATACTAGCGTCGCAGGGTTATCAACAACAATGCCGGAATTTTTTAATGCAATAAGCGCTAAGAACAAGCCAATACCCGCAGAAATACCGGTACGTAATGACATTGGAATCGAATTAATGATCCATTCACGTATTTTAAATATGCTCAGCAGGATAAATAACACACCTGAACAGAATACTGCTGCTAGAGCAACCTGCCATGTGTGTCCCATTCCGAGAACAACCGCATAAGTAAAAAATGCATTCAGACCCATACCCGGTGCTTGCGCGATAGGGTAGTTGGCAACAAAACCCATAATGAAACAGCCAATAGCAGCCGCTAGACAGGTTGCAACAAATACCGCATCACGATCCATGCCAGCATCAGCTAAAATTGCTGGGTTTACAAAAATGATATAAGCCATTGTCAGGAAGGTAGTGATTCCAGCAATGACCTCAGTGCGCACATTCGTGCCATTTTCACTGAGTTTAAATAGCTTTTCGAGCATAATCGAATTCCTAAAGAGTAAAAAGTAAACGGTTGCGTAAACGATTGGCGCGAATTATAAGGGGTTCAATAGGCAAATTCCACCTAGATTTTTGACTCTAATACACAAAAACAACCTTTTGTGTGAAACTAATCACTTATCTATTATTAACGAATTGAAACACTTAGCGTTAAATCAACGATAGATTTAACGGGATAACCACTGACCAGTTGCACAAAATTCGCACAACCCGGAACAAGATAAAAGTGACGACCGTTACAAATCGCTAAATTTTAGGCAAAAAAAACGCCACTCATTGAGTGGCGGTAGAAAAATTCTTGGTTATCAATTGGGGTAACCGACGGTAATTTCTAAATATAGGGGTATAAATCTGTTACTTATTTACCGAAGTAGACGGTATAGGCGAAGTCTTGGGTGTATACATTTTGATTTGTCCAAAACATCGCACTTGCTAAACCATTCATATTTTTCTCCTCAAACCATACAACTTGATCATTAATGTTGAATCTCGGTTCCGTGGAGGCGATCACTCGGGTTCATTCCTTGAACTGGGTTGTTGAATCAATCAACTGATAAGAATAATACCATGATGGTTATAAATTACAACCATATAGTGATTAAAATCACAATTATTTGTGCATGGGCTACATATCAATCAATTTAATGTAATTAAATTACATAAAAGCGATCTGTAAAAATCAAATCTATCATTACATGCCAGTTTTATCATTCACACTCACGCAATTAATGGCTCCATTAAAGCGACTATCTATGACTACACCCGGTTTACAACTAATGGTATCCTTTGTGTCATCTTTAATTCGCTAGAAAACCAGAAGTTCACAACGCATTTTGTGTAGTTTTAGGAATAACCATCTAGCAAAGTCGGTATATAGGAGAGATCTGTGTCTGAATTCCACTCTGAGATCAGCAAGTTATCACCAAGCCCTGTTTGGCAGTTTTTTGATAAAATTTGCTCTATTCCTCACCCATCAAAGCATGAAGAAGCCCTTGCTCAAACCATTATTCAATGGGCGACAGAGCAAAACCTTGATGTAAAAAGAGACTCAACCGGTAACGTATTCATTAAAAAGCCGGCCACGCCAGGTATGGAACATAAAAAAGGTGTCGTACTTCAAGCTCACATCGACATGGTTCCACAAAAAAATGAAGACACCGACCATGACTTCACTCGAGATCCAATCCAACCGTATATTGACGGCGAATGGGTCACGGCTAAAGGCACCACACTCGGCGCGGATAATGGCATGGGTATGGCCGCTTGTTTGGCCGTGTTGGCGTCAAATGAGATCAAGCACGGCCCTCTCGAGGTTCTACTCACCATCGATGAAGAAGCTGGCATGACCGGCGCATTTGGTCTTGAGGCTGGCTGGTTGGAAGGTGAAATCCTCCTTAACACCGACTCAGAGCAAGAAGGCGAAGTCTACATGGGTTGTGCTGGCGGCATTGATGGTGCTATCCAGTTTGATATCGTTCGTGAATCGGCTCCGGTCGGATTCGTTGCTCGTCAACTTATCTTGAAAGGTTTAAAAGGCGGCCACTCTGGTTGTGATATTCACACTGGTCGTGGCAATGCGAACAAACTTCTTGCTCGTTTTCTAGCAGGACATGCTAAAGAATTAGACGCTCGCTTGATTGAGTTCCGTGGTGGCAGCTTGCGCAATGCTATTCCTCGTGAAGGTTTTGTATCGCTTGCCGTTCCAGAACAAAATCTGGCTAAACTCGATGAGTTGTTCAAGCACTACACGACGTTGTTGCAACAAGAGCTTGGTGCCATCGAAACTGGACTCGTTACCTTCAATGAAGACACCGAGCTGACCGAGGTATTTGAAGCACAGTCACAAGCTCGCTTTATTGCTGCACTTAATGCCTGTCCAAACGGCGTGATTCGCATGAGTGACGACATTGAAGGCGTGGTTGAGACCTCACTTAACGTGGGCGTCATTACCACCGAGCAAAACACGGTAACCGTATTATGCCTAATTCGTTCACTCATTGATTCTGGTCGCTCTCAAGTTGAAGGTATGCTGACTTCTGTTGCAGAGCTTGCCGGTGCAAACATCGAATTCTCCGGTGCTTACCCGGGTTGGAAGCCTGACCCAGATTCAGACATCATGGCGATTTTCCGTGATATGTATGAAGGTATTTACGGCCATAAACCTAACATCATGGTCATTCACGCTGGCCTTGAGTGCGGTTTATTTAAAGAACCTTATCCTAATATGGACATGGTTTCTTTTGGGCCTACTATCAAATTCCCACATTCTCCAGACGAGAAAGTGAAGATTGATACCGTTGCTCTTTTCTGGGAACAGATGGTTGCGCTACTTGAAGCTATCCCAGCAAAAGCTTAACGACTCCGATAACGAGTAAAGCTGACTAGCATTTAAGCCGACGTTTTTAAAACGTCGGCTTTTTTGTTTTAGGTCAACTTGGAATTTTGTTTTTTCACAAGACACTGTGTATATTGAGATAAGTTATCATTTAGAAGAGAATTAAACATGCAAGTATATGGCTGCTGTGAACTCATCAGAGAACTCTATGCTCAAATCGGTAGTGGCGATCAAGCCTACATCCCAAAAGCGGTGTCATGTGCAGTAAGAGCATTAAATGACGTGGCATCTGACGAATCACTGCCACTAGAGATTCGTGAAAAAGCGGCGTTTGCAGCAGCAAACCTGCTTATTTCAGATTTTGAGGACTAAGAGAGAAACCATGAACCTCAACAATTTTATAGCGATGGATCCCATCATGCTACTGAGCATCATCAATATGAAGTTACGAGATGACTTCAATGGTGACCTCGACGAGCTGTGTGCTTCGCTCGATATTGATAAACAGGCGCTAAGCGATAAGCTGTCTGGTGCGGGATTTGATTTTTTACCTGACGCCGGCCAATTTCGATAAAATAAAGCCGACGCAAACCGTCGGCTTTATTTTTCAGCATGTAAACGTGACAGAGATACGTTACCCATACAAAGATAAGTTAACTGACTATATACACACTAAGACGCTAACCAAACGACGCCCAGATTACGATGGCAACCAGCGCGGGGCAGACAAACTTCACGTAGAAAGGCCACACCTTACCAAACCAACCAAGCTGCAAGTCAGGGCACCCCTGCTCTAGTTCTTTTACCTTACTTGCGCGACTCCATACCCAGCCACCAAAGACACAGAAAAGTAACGCCGCGATCGGTTGTAAGTACTGCGTCGCCACCATTGCCACAAGTCCGAATAAATCAGCAAAGTTAAACACAATAAAGATACTAAACGCTGCAATTGCGGCCCCCAATACCCAACTTGTTTTCTTTCGCCCCGTTTTAAAGCGCTCATCCACCAACGAGACTGGGCACTCAAGCATAGAAATTGAAGACGTTAATGCTGCAATCGTTAACAACAAGAAAAACACGACAGAAAAGACAAGGCCGAGTAGACCCAATGATTCGAACATCAGAGGTAATACGGTAAATACCAGCGTGTCAGAACTGAGCAGCGAGCCATCTTGCGCATAGATCTGTACGCCTCTTTGCATGGCAACATACATAGCGGGCATGACGACGAGGCCTGCGATAAATGCCACGGCGGTATCGACCAAGGTTACATTCATTGCCATCTTTGGCAGGTTTTCTTTCTTCGATAAATATGAGCCATAGATAAGCATTGAACAGCCACCAATGGTCAAAGAGAAGAACCCCTGCCCCATTGCCGCCAAAATCAGTTTTCTATCCCATATTTTTTCAAAATCTGGGACCAAATAATGCTTAAGCCCTTCCATTGCTCCTTGCTGCATCATGATATAGACAAATAGCAGCGCGAACAAAATGAACAATGATGGCATAAGGCGTGTGGACCATTTCTCGATACCTTGCTTAACACCACCTTGTACGATCAAGATGGTAAGAAGATAGAATGCGACGGTACCAAACACATTACGGCCAACGCTAAAGCCTTGGAACCAATCCGCAGGTCCAGTCAATCCGGCGATTTCAAACAATGCCCCGAATAAGAAGCAAATAAGCCAGCCGCCAACAATCGAGTAGAACGCTAGAACCGCACAAGGCACCGCCAACCCAATCCAGCCCACTCCTGCACCTAATTTTTTAGCGATGGGATTAGATGAAAGAGATCGCATACTATCGACGGGATTCGCTTGACCGTGTCGGCCGATGGCCATTTCAACCACGAGCATTGGGAATGCCACCACTAAAATCATCACTAAATAGACAAGTAGAAAAGCCCCGCCACCGTTGCTGGCTACTTGAGTGGGAAACCCCCAAATATTACCTAGCCCTACTGCTGCACCTGCAGCTGCTAGAATAAAGCCTAATTTAGAACCAAAATGTTCACGAGGCGTTGCGTTTGAAGTCGTATTATTCACAGTTTAAAATCATTGCGTACTAGTTGGCTGGTACGATAATCTAATTAAACCACCAAATCAATAAAAGACAGTTTAATGAACTATTTTAATTTCGTTGTTATTTGTACATAAACCATTACATGCCAGATCGGCAATATGAAATAAAGGAAGGCTTGGTGATGACAGGACTAACATCGTGTCTCATCAGATAAGAATAAGAACGAGGCATGCATGAAGGAGATGAAGGCACCATCACCACCTTCATCCATTTTATAGATCGTTGTTTTATCTCGTTAGGCTAATTCAATGCTAACCATTAAATAGTAAACACCTGGTAGTCTTTCAGCTCTGGGATTTTTTTCTGTAGCTCTTGCTCTTCACTTGCGACATCGTTTAGCGAATCACAATAGTCTTTGGCTTGTTCTTTGATTTCATCAGACTGGTTGGCCATTGTCTCCGCCAAGCGAGTTTTAAGTTCATCCATTTGCGTCGATAATTCCGTTAAGTTCAACCCGCCATCCTGCTGCATTTTCTCCTGCAGAGCGGTAAATGCACTGCTAAAAAACTCTTTGTTAAAGACTTCTTTGGCTTTATCCAAATCCTGTTGCCAATTGTCCATGAATGAACTGAACGCCTCAGATTTTAAGACAAAGCTGCCATCTTCTTCGTAGCGTGATTCCATATCTTGATAAAACTCTAGTACCGCCGTTTTTACATTGTCGAAAGCTTGCGAATCATCAAAACTCTTTGATACATCATCAATAAGATCATTAGTCAGGCTCAAGCCATTCTCTGCTAGCTCTTTCGCTTTCGGAACATAGGTATTCATGTTTTCTCGATAGCTTTTTAATGCGTCTTGTTGAAGCTTATCGAGCTCAATCTTTTGGCCATCAATAAACAGATCATTATTATTATCGATAAGCACTTTAGCGCCTTCCGGCTTAACAATTTCGACTTGCTGCCCGTCAAGGTGCACCTCATTTTTTATATCGAGGTTGCATTGCTCATAAGCGAATGCAGTGGTTGATAATACTACCAACCCAAACCCGATTACACTTTGCTTCCATTGCATTTTCATCGTCATTTCCTCACTAAGCAATATTTACAATCACAAGATGGTTGATGTTGTCGCCAACCTGTATGCTGACCTCATCATCTAGGCGACGGCCCACTAATGAGCGACCAAGTGGTGATTCAGGCGTGACCACTCTTAGATTATCGGACCCGATTGAAACGCCCCCCCCGCAGGGTAATAAAATATATCGACATACCGATTCTTTATCATCTTCAAGGTCTACCATAGCCGATAAACCAATGGGGGTATCGTCAGAAAAAGAACGAACCACCAAATTTCTCAACGTGCTGATGTCTTTCTTTACCTCTTCAAGACGCATCGCTTGACCATGGGCAAGATATGCCGCCTCCAGTGCTAAGGTGTCATATTTATTATCAGGTATCGTTTCTTCGTTCGTGGCAGCATCCACGGTCTGCTCCATAGCCGATAACAACGTGACTACTTTTTCTTCCAACACAGTAATCACTTGTTGGATAGCAGCGTTTTTATTCATTTCAATCCTCAAACATGGTTAATTGACGCGCGTTTTCAAGTGGTTCCAACATCACATTCAATCCCAGTAACCTAATCTCTCTTCCTTGCTGACGTTCCAATATTTCTCTTAACAAATCCTTGAAATACGGTAAATCTAATTGATTATGCACATGTTCAATAGTGGTTTGTTTAAAGTCAGCAAATTTAACTTTTATGCCTTGCTTCAACACATTTCGTGCGGGTTGAGCCCTGCTCAACCTTCCTTCCAGTTCGGGAAACAGGGACTCTTCAATGACCTGCCAACACTGCTCATAGCTTGAAATATTCTGAGTGAATGTTCGTTCGACGCCAATAGACTTGCGCTCTCGTTCTACTACGACTTCCCGCTCATCAATACCGTGGCTTTTTTTCCAAAGGGACGCACCTAATCGTCCAAAACGAACAATAAGGTCTCTATAATCACTATTCCTAACATCCAAACACGTATATAAGCCTGCTCGGTTCAGTTTTTCAAGACTCACCTTCCCTACACCAGGGATTTTTCCCAGGTCCAATTCATCAATCGCATCTTGCACCTTCTCTGGCGGAATCACAAACTGACCATTTGGTTTATTCAGATCTGAGGCTATCTTCGCTAAGAACTTTAGTGGTGCAACACCTGCTGAGGCCGTGAGCGAAAGTTCACGCTCGATATCTCGCCGGATACTTTCAGCAATAAGAGTGGCTGAGTTCTGGTGCATCAGGCAGTCCGTTACATCTAAATAAGCCTCATCTAAAGAAAGCGGTTCGATCAATGACGTATAACGGCTAAAAATCTGACGAATGTGCTGGGAAACTTGTTTGTAGACGTCCATTCTTCCCGGAACAAGAAGAAGATGAGGGCACAGCTTTACCGCTTGCGCCGAGGGCATAGCCGAACGGATGCCAAATTTTCTGGCTTCATAGTTACAGGTACTGATTACGCCCCTTTGTCGCTCATTACCGCCGACCGCTAACGGTTTTCCTCGGTAGTGAGGATTATCTCTCATCTCTACCGCAGCGAAGAAGCAGTCCATATCAACATGGATAAATTTTCGAATAGGATCTGACACTACCGCACCGAACTGTCTATATATACAGGTAAAGTATACGACATTTTATCGATAGCTAACATGTAAAAAAGCCAAAGCATAGGCTTTGGCTCTTCATCAGCATAAGGCCACGCGCTATGCGATGCGATCTTTTTCCCATGCCGCGAGTTTTTCTGCACGAATTTTTGCTTTTGCTTCACGCTTTTTACGTGCATCACAAGGCTCTGGGCAGTTACAGACCTTATCTATCCCCATCGCGCCTAGACCGCCACAGCTGCCCTTAACGACTTTCTTTTGAAAGATATATCCAACAGACATCGCACCGATAACCGCTAGAAAAACACCGAATGTAATTATAAATGTATTCATTTTGTCCACCTATTACTTATTAAGGTAAGGCTTAAACGCCTCTGACGCAAATTCTTCAAAGCCATCATCTGTTTTTACAATGATCAAGGCTGGGATGTGATTTTCATCCGCAATTTTTAGTGCCTGCTCTTCACCCAGCACCATCAATCCTGTTGCTAGACCATCTGCTGTCATCGATGATTTATCTAAAATGGTCACTGACACGACCTTATTATGTATCGGCTTCCCTGTTGATGGATCGATGATATGAGAATAACGTACACCGTCTTTCTCAAAATAATTTCTATAGTCACCAGAAGTTGCGATCGCCATATCACCTGGCTCAATAATCTCTTGAACATTACGCTCATCTACTGATGGTTTCTCAATCGCAATTCGCCATTTAACGCTCTCGCGATTAATGCCTTTTAGGCGCATTTCACCACCAACTTCCACCATATAATCATCGATACCTACACTTTCTAGATACTCGGCAACCACATCCACCCCCCATCCTTTTGCGATGGTGGAGAGATCAACGTATAGGCCTCTTAGGTCTTTTCGAAGGGTTTCGTCTGTGGCCGTTAAATGCGATATACCCGTCTGTGCTTTGCGCTCAGCGATTTCTTTGTCGGTTGGTATTACTTCCGGTCGAGCTTCAGGCCCGAAGCCCCATAAGTTCACTAAAGGGCCAACCGTCACATCCAACGCACCGAGTGTCAATGTATTAAGACGAATCGCTTCATTTACAACCGTTGCCGTTTGTTTCGAGACAGGAAAAGGTTCCGTTCCGTAATAACGGTTGAAACGACTCAATTCTGAATCTTGTCTATACGTCGACATCTGGTCGTTAACTTCTGCAAGCAATGCGTTAATACCAGACTGGATGTTTTCTGGTTTTGGCGTGTTCTCTTTAACGATATATTTTACATTATAGAGTGTGCCCATAGTAGGCCCACTGAGATGAATCTGTTCACGACTTCCGCCACAAGCCGACAAGACCAATAGAGCCGCTAGACTCAGGATAATCATTCTAAAGCGCTTAGCTAGATGATACATACTTTTATTCACCTACCGAATTTCCAAAAACATTCTGCTTATCAACCCTATATTAGAACGGATAACCATGAATATTCTTACTGTAATAAAAAATAAAATGGCTGGCTCACACATGAGCCAGCCATGATTAATACACTATCGAGATTTAACCACCGAAGTCATCTAGTAAGATGTTTTCATCTTCTACACCAAGATCTTTCAGCATACCAATAACGGCCGCATTCATCATCGGTGGACCACACATGTAGTATTCACAATCTTCAGGCGCTTCATGGTCCTTTAGATAGTTTTCATACAATACATTATGGATGAAGCCTGTGTAACCATCCCAGTTATCTTCTGGCATAGGATCAGACAGAGCACAGTGCCATACGAAGTTTTCATTATCTGCCGCTAGGCCGTCAAAATCATCTACGTAGAACATTTCACGCTTAGAACGAGCACCATACCAATAAGACATCTTACGCTTCGATTGAAGGCGTAAAAGTTGGTCAAAGATATGTGAACGCATTGGCGCCATACCTGCACCACCACCGATGAAGACCATTTCATTGTCAGTTTCTTTAGCGAAGAACTCACCAAACGGACCTGAAATAGTACATTTATCACCCGCTTTAAGAGACCAAATATAAGACGACATCACACCAGGTGCTACGTCTGGGTTATTTGGCGGCGGAGTCGCGATACGTACGTTAAGCTTGATGATGCCTTTCTCTTCTGGGTATGAAGCCATTGAGTAAGCACGAATCGAATGCTCTTTTACGATAGACTCATAACGGAATAGGTTAAACTTATCCCAGTCTTCACGATACTCTTCAGGAATATCGTAATCCGCATATTTAATGTGATGAGGGTCAGCTTCGATCTGAATATAGCCACCAGCACGGAAAGGAACTTCTTCACCTTCAGGGATTGCCAGCACCAATTCTTTGATAAAGGTTGCTTCGTTATCATTAGAGATAACGCTACATTCCCACTTTTTAACCCCAAAGATCTCTTCTGGAAGCTCGATATCCATGTCTGTTTTCACAGCCACTTGGCAAGCTAGACGCTCACCCTCACGAGCTTCACCTTTTGTGATGTGATCAAGTTCAGTCGGTAGAATATCACCACCGCCAGATTTAACTTTCACACGGCACTGACCACACGAGCCACCGCCACCACAAGCCGACGATACAAAGATACCTTTGCCCGCCATTGCACTCAGTAGTTTGTCGCCAGGAGAAGTCACGAAGCTCTTCTCTGGATCGCCATTCACTGAAATAGTAACGTCACCTGTAGGTACTAGCTTCGATTTAGCGAATAAAATCACTAAAACCAAAACAAGTAAAATAATGGTAAACATCGCTACACCAAGAATAATGCTTTGCATTTGTTATTCCTTATTTTTGGGTGCTTACCCTACAGTTGAACACCAGAGAAAGACATAAAGCCTAACGCCATTAAACCAACAGTGATAAAGGTAATACCAAGTCCACGTAAGCCTGGAGGCACGTCAGAGTACTTCATCTTTTCACGGATACCTGCTAGCGCAACAATCGCCAACATCCAACCCACACCAGAACCAAAGCCATAAACGACTGATTCTGCGAAGTTGTAATCACGCTGTACCATGAATGATACACCACCGAAGATCGCACAGTTTACGGTGATCAATGGCAGGAAAATCCCCAGAGCGTTATATAGCGGTGGGAAAAAGCGGTCAAGTACCATCTCGAGGATCTGTACTAACGCGGCAATAACACCGATAAACGTGATGAAGTTAAGGAAACTTAGATCGACACCAGAAACTAATGCATTTTCTTTCAGGATATTAGTATAAAGCAGATTGTTAACTGGAACCGCAATGGTCAATACAACAATAACTGCTACGCCAAGACCAAACGAAGTCTTAACTTTCTTAGATACCGCCAAGAAAGTACACATACCTAGGAAAAATGAAAGTGCTAAGTTTTCGATGAAAATCGATTTAACAAGCAAACTAATATAATGTTCCATTTCTACCTTACTCCTTCGCTTCGACTTGTTCAGGTCTAATGATTCGGATAACCCAAATCATGAAACCAATTAGGAAGAAAGCAGAAGGTGCTAGCAACATCATGCCGTTAGGCTGATACCAACCACCATTGCTCACTAAAGGAAGAACTTCTAGGCCAAACAACTTACCGCTACCCAATAGCTCACGGAAGAACGCAACAGTAATCAGTACGAAACCATAGCCTAAACCATTACCAATGCCGTCGATTAACGAAGGAAGTGGCGCTGACTTCATGGCATAAGCTTCTGCACGACCCATTACAATACAGTTAGTAATGATTAGGCCTACAAATACAGATAGCTGCTTAGAGATATCGTAAAGATACGCTTTAAGCACTTGGTCAACAACGATTACCAATGATGCGATAATCGCCATTTGCACGATAATACGCACACTGTTTGGAATGTGGTTACGAATAACCGATACAAAGAAGTTCGATAGCGCCGTTACAAAGATTACCGCTAGCGTCATAACAAAAGCTGTTTCTAGCTTAGTTGTTACCGCAAGCGCAGAACAAACACCAAGTACCTGAAGGGCGATTGGGTTGTTATCAAGTACTGGAGAAAGAAGATTCTTTTTCATGTCTTTTGTATTTGACATTAGTTCAAGCCTCCATCACGAACCTTAGCTAGGAAAGGACCGAAGCCATCTTTACCCAACCAGAAATCGAAAGTATTTTGAACACCGTTACCCGTCAGAGTTGCACCTGATAGGCCATCAACGCCATGCTCAGAACCTTGCGGTGCCCCACCTTTCACGATTTTAATCGCTGGATTGTGGTCTTCGTCAAATAATTTCTTACCGACAAATTGATCACGCCAAGCAGGGTTTTCTACCTCACCACCCAATCCTGGAGTCTCACCTTGCTCATAGTAAGTGATGCCAGAAACAGTGTTGCCGTCGGTTTCAACTGCAACAAACGCATACATCATTGACCATAGACCAGTACCATGAACAGGAATGATAACCTTTGTTGTTTCTGAGCCGTCTTTAACGAGATAAACCACGCCCGTGTTGGCACGACGGATGATCTTGGCTTTATCTTGCTCAGCAGTAAGTTTAATCGACTCTGCAGGATCTTTTGCTGCTTTACGTTGGTCGTAAGTTGCAGCGTCTCCTTCAACAAATTCGCCCGTTGCAAAATCCACAAGACGTGGTTCAATGTTGTTGGCAAAAAGCTCAGGTACAGTCCCTTCTCCGGTAATACCAGAGACTTCAACGATCTTGCTTTGCTTATCTAGAACTGCGTTTGCTTGTTGTTTATCACGTAAGCCTACAGCTGCTGTTGATACGATGATTGAACACACTAGGCTCAATCCGACAACAACACCGAGCGTCTTTTTGATGCTATCGTTATTATTTGCCATAGCGCGCTAGTCTCCGCTTAATGTTCTTCTCAATCACAACATGGTCAAACAGAGGAGCAAACAGGTTGGCGAACAGGATCGCTAACATCATGCCTTCTGGGTATGCTGGGTTAACAACACGAATCATGACACACATGGCGCCAATCAAAATACCGTATGCCCATTTACCATTGTTAGTAAACGAAGCCGATACTGGGTCGGTTGCCATAAAGAACATACCAAATGCGAAGCCACCTAGAACTAGGTGCCAATGCCAAGGCATAGCAAACATAGCATTGGTATCAGAGCCAACGACGTTAAACAGCGTCGCTATTGCAATCATACCGACCATTACACCAGCAATGATTCGCCAAGATGCGATACCCATATAAACGATCATCGCTGCGCCAATCATTAACGCAAGTGTAGAAACTTCGCCAATCGAACCTGGAATGTTACCGATGAAAGCATCCATCCAAGTGATAGTTTGGCCAGTGATGTTGTTTAATAGAGCGCCTTCGCCGCCTTGTGCCCATTGACTTAGTGCCGTTGCACCAGAGAAGCCGTCAGCTGCAACCCATACTACGTCACCCGAGATTTGCGCAGGGTAAGCGAAGAACAAGAATGCACGACCAGCAAGTGCTGGGTTAAGGAAGTTTCGGCCAGTACCACCAAAGATCTCTTTTGCAACCACAACACCAAAGGTAATACCTAGTGCTGCTTGCCATAGAGGCAATGTTGGAGGAACAATCAGCGCAAACAATATAGACGTAACAAAAAAGCCTTCATTGACTTCATGCTTACGAACCATACAGAACAGGACTTCCCAGAAACCACCAACGATAAACACCGTCGCATAGATTGGTAGGAAATACGTTGCGCCTAGCAACATCTTACTGCCCCAACCCGCGTCGGCACCTAAGGTTCCGCCGATAGCCTGAGTCAGCCAGTAGTGCCAGTTACCATCGATGATGTTCGCAAGTTCTGCGCCCGCATACATATGGTTAAGCGCCATGATAGCTTGGTTGCCTGAGTTATACATGCCCCAGAATACTGCTGGGAACACGGCAAACCAAACCATAATCATGATACGTTTCAAGTCAACACTATCACGAACGTGCGAGCTACGTTGTGTCACTAAGCCTGGCGTGTAGAACAGCGTTGCCGCTGCTTCATACAGTGCAAACCACTTTTCGTGTTTGCCGCCTGGTTCAAAGTGATGCTCGATATCCTCAAGGAATTTCTTAAGCATGGGTTACCCTTCCTTCTCAATCTTGTCTAGGCACTCACGTAGGAGTTGACCATATTCGTACTTACCAGGACAAACAAAGGTACATAACGCCAAATCTTCTTCATCTAGCTCAAGAGCTCCAAGACGTTGTGCACTGTCTATGTCGCCAGCACATAAATCACGAAGAAGTAACGTCGGTTCCATATCCAATGGCAATACTTTTTCGTAATTGCCGATTGGAACCATTGCACGATCACTACCATTCGTTGTCGTTGTCATATTAAACAACTGACCTTTAAATACGTGGCCGAGGAACGAACGAGTCACCGAGAATTTGTTTTTACCTGGGGTCGCCCAACCAAACAGCTCTTTATCACGGCCTTCGCGCAATACAGAAACTTGTTGATGGTAACGGCCTAGATATGCGTGCACGCCAATAGCGTGAGTACCTGAAAGCACAGAACCAGACACCACACGAACTTCGCCTGGCATCAATTCGCTATCCGTCACTTCTTCTAGACTAGCACCTAGTTGAGTACGAATTAGACGAGGTTTGTTGACGACAGGACCAGCAAGAGAGATAACACGATCTGTGAATAGCTCACCGGTAGTGAAAAGCTTGCCGAAAGCAATAACGTCTTGGTAGTTAATACTCCAAGCGACGGTCTCTGCGTTAACTGGGTACAAGAAGTGCATATGAGTACCGACTAAACCTGCAGGGTGCAGACCGTCGAAAACATGCTCTTCTACATTAGATTGAGTTGAACGAGGAAGACTGGTGCCTTTCTTACAGACATACACCTTGCCGTCTGTCAATTTGGACAGAAGGTCAAGACCTGCAACAAACGCGTCTTTCTGTTCGTTAATGATCAATTCAGGCTCTGCCGCCAATGGATTTGTGTCCATGGCAGTGACGAAAATCGCCTGAGTAGTTGAATCAATCGCGGGTACCTTGCTGAACGGTCGAGTACGTAAAGCTGTCCACATACCTGAAGCAATAAGTTGGTTTTTAATCGTCTCGCGATCAAGTCCTACTAATTGGTCAGCCGTGTAACTATCAAACGTAACCTGATCATCACCGCTTACTTCAATCACTACAGATTGAAGTACACGCTTCTCACCACGGTTTACTTCGATAACTTTACCGCTTGCTGGTGAAGTAAACATAACGCCAGGATTTTTTTTGTCTTCAAAAACAACCTGACCTTTTTTTACTTCGTCGCCTACACGGGCATGCATTGTTGGGCGCATACCCACGTACTCTTCGCCAAGCAAGGCGACTTTAGTGATGGATTTACCATCATTAATCACCTGGGATGGAGTTCCTGCTAGAGGAAGGTCCAAGCCCTTTTTTATTGTAATCATACGCACTTGCACTACTTTTATCGGGAAAAAGATTCTTTTTATTGCGTAACATTTAGACACGACATTGAGGTGTCTCGCCTCGGCGTTTTAAACACCAAGACAGCAACATCACATTAACAATCTCATGGTGAAATCACTGCGAGATTTGTCTGGTGCGGTAGTTTAACATCTTTTGTAAACTGGATGCCATGATGAATCCCTGCAATAACCTTATTATTTCGAAAGTTTTGCTACTACTGAGCTAATCAATATTAATATCTTTGACGCATCGCACAGAGCATCATTATTCTATTTAAATTAATCAGTTAATTCATTCACAAAATGAAACATTCCGACTTAACTACATCGCACAAAAAAACATGTTGAAACACTGTTAAAAAATACCTCTTACGGGTTATTTTCTTCAGCGTCATTTTTAACTCTTATTGCCGCAAACTATGTCACGTATCAAAAATGTTACCAATGATTAAGCTATCACACTAACGCACATCGTCGAGGTCAATGACCACCACCAGCGCAATCCGGACTTATCGGGGATTGTTGGTTTTTCTCAGCCCATTCTTGAGGTGTGTAGGTATGAATCGCCAAAGCGTGAATCACACCAGACAACTCATCGGCAAGGACTGTATTTATTTTACGATGACGAGCGATAAGACGATCTCCAGAAAACGCATTACTGACAACGACGACCTTAAAGTGGCTTTCTGAGCCAGGTGGTACATTGTGCATATAACTTTCATTGAGAACGTCTAGAAAAGTGGGTTCAAACGCTAGATGGAGCTTTTGTTCGATGGTTTGTTGAATCATCTGACTTCCTGTGCTGGTTTTCTTATCGTTATATTGTCGGTAAAGTATATCCTTTACTTAATCAATAATCTTCTTTAAAAGAAGATTCTCTTTGGCTATTAGTCGTAGTTTTTGCCAAAATACAGCGATAATCACACAAGCTCATCACTATGAAAACTGAACTCTCTTTGCTTGACCAAACACTTGAACTCTATCGCTATCCAAAACTTGCTAATGATAAACTGCAGGCGTGGGATGCTGGTGATGAATATTTGATCACCCATATCGAATCACTTAACCTCTCAACGCCACAACGTATTCTAGTACTAAATGATAATTTTGGCGCATTGAGTTGTTGGTTTTCAAAGCAACATCGCGTTACTACCGTTAGCGATTCATTCATTTCTCATCAAGGTATTGTGAGCAATTTAAGCTTGAACAAGTGTCCGCCTATCGAGCTATTGTCATCTATTGACTCATGGCCAGATAAAGTAGATATCGTGTTGATGCAAATCCCACGTAACAACCGTTACCTGACGTGGCAATTGAGTCAAATACACGCCCTATACGGCGATAACTGCACCGTGATTGGCGTCAATAAAGCCAAAGATATCCATAGCTCGACGTTAAAGTTATTCGAAAAGAACTTGGGGACCACCACCACTTCACTCGCCTGGAAAAAACATCGCTTAGTGTTTTCCTCAGGCGATCAGTCTTGCATCACTCCAGTCGTTCCACTGACCACATGGCACGTTGATGAAGAAAACATAACGCTCTCCAACCTGCCAAATGTGTACTCTGGTGAATCTCTTGATCTCGGTGCGCGTTTCTTCCTTTCTTATCTTCCTAGCGATCAAAAATATCAACATGTGACGGACCTTGGGTGCGGTAACGGCGTCTTATCCGTGAAACTACGTCAGTTAAACCCCAATGCCATCGTGACTTCGGTCGATGAAAGCTACATGGCCGTAGAATCAGCTCGACACAACATTGAGGCTAACGGCTTATCAAACGACCAATCTGAATTTGTCGCCAATAACTGTCTCGATGGCTTCTCACCTCAAACGCAAGACCTTGTCGTATGCAATCCGCCATTTCACCAGCAGCAAGCCGTCACTGACCATATTGCTTGGCAGATGTTTAATGACGCAAAACATGCCCTGCGTACCGGAGGTGAATTGCTAGTGATCGGCAATCGCCACCTAGGCTACGACAAAAAACTAGAAAAACTATTTGGTAAGCATCACGTTAAACTTGTCGCTTCTAACGCCAAATTTGTTATTTTACAGGCGACTAAGTAAAGTTATCGTCATAGTTACCAAAGAAGTCATCTCCCTCTTTGGTTATCGGATAAGATTTCGCAAGCGCGCTCATTACCCGTGGTGCGTTGATAAAGGCTTTCCTCATCAAACCGATGAGAGTGAAAAGGAATGAATAATGAAAAAGCTCGTTTTAGCAGCCGCCGTGGTTTTGCTTGCTGGTTGTGCAAGCCCAAAACAAGAACAGATTAACTTTGCGCCTCAAGCGGCCACCAGCGCAGCAAAAATCGTAGAAGGCAAAACTATGTCTCTATCCAGCCAAGATGTTCGCACCGCCCAGTACGTCGCGTTGATGGACAGCGGTCGATCAAATATTACTCCTATTCATACTCGTCAAAATGTACGAATTGGTATCGAGAACGCGATCGCTCAGCAGTTTTCATCACAAGGCTATAAAGTTACCGTCAACAGTCCGAACGCGGTGAAAATCGAAGTCCAAGAAGCCTTGGTTTCCGTTAAGCACACAGTGATGGAAAATGACATGGCGGCTAACGTTGTGGTTGAACTAACCGTAGAAAATGCTCAGGGTAAGCTGGTCAAAACCTACACAGGCAAGGCTAATCGTTCGGGATTAATGAGTGCCTCCAATAGTGACATCGAAGACATGCTTAATCACACCGTCAATCTTGTACTCAAAGAAATATCCAACGACACTGAATTAGTTGATTATATGAAGGAACGTTTCTAATGATGAAAACTCTAGTCGCTACACTTGCTTTAGTCTCTGTCACCGCTTTCGCTGGACCTAAAGTGCAAGTGGAAACCAATATCGGCTCATTTACCGTTGAGTTAAATGAAGAGAAAGCACCAGTCAGCGTAAACAACTTTTTGAGCTATGTAGACGATGGCAGCTACGTGAATAGCCAATTCCATCGTGTTATTCCTGGTTTTATGGCACAAGGGGGTGGGTTTGATGACCAATTCAACCGTCTTCCTGTCAACAGCCCGATCCAGAATGAAGGCGCTAACGGATTAGATAACGACGTCGCTACTATCGCCATGGCACGAACGCAAGATCCAAACTCAGCTACCCGCCAGTTCTTTATCAACTATGCAGATAATGACTTTCTTAACTACAGTGTCTCCAACCCTGGCTATGCCGTATTTGGAAAGGTCACTGAAGGGTTTGATGTCGTGCAAAAGATGTCTCAAAAACCTACTCGCACCGTCCGTGGCATGCGCGACGTACCGATGGACCCGATTGTCATAACAAAAATCGAACGTCTACCATAACTAAAACATGAAAGAGAGCTCACGCTCTCTTTTGTTATTGCTAGGTGAGGAGCACCTCTGTGGAACAAGAAATGACATGGCGAGATACCGTTAAAAGCTATTGGGACAAACGTCTACTTTGGGTATTTATGCTCGGTTGTTCTAGCGGCTTCCCATGGGTACTTATTGGCTCCAATATGTCGGGTTGGCTCAAAGATGCTGGTCTCACCCGTACCGCCATTGGCTACTTTGGCTCTGTTTTTGCCGTCTACGCTGTTAACTTTTTGTGGGCACCGCTTGTCGACCGTGTTCGACTGCCTTTCCTATACAGCTCACTGGGTCAAAGGCGCAGCTGGATTTTTCTTTGTCAGTCTTTAATGCTCATTTGCACACTGCTTATTGCAGGTGTCAATCCAGCGACAAACCTGATGCTAACCTCGGTACTTGCATTAGGCATCGCCATCGCCTCATCGACGCAAGATATTGCTGTTGATGCTTTTCGTATAGACACCTTCCCAAAATCTCAAGCAAACAAATTACCGCAAGCGTCCGCTATGGCCGTCATGGGGTGGTGGACAGGGTATTCTTTACCCGGTTACCTCGCCTTTGTTAATGCTGACTCTATCGGCTGGAACGGCGTTTATTACGGCATGGCCGGTATTGTTGCCATTCTCATGGTATTTACATTACTGGTAGGTGAACCAAAAACGGACCGGGATGCATTGCAAGCACAGGCTGAACAACGCCATAAAAAAGTGGTCGGTAACAAAGTCGTCGCTTGGCTTAGTGTCACTGTTGTTGAACCCTTTCTTGATTTCTTTCGAAGCAATGGGGTTAAAGTCGCTGTCACTCTGTTACTTTTTGTTTTTTTGTTCAAAATAGGCGAAGCGTTTTTAGGACGAATGTCGATTCCATTCTATAAGGAGATTGGTTTCAGCAATGAGCAAATTGGCTACTATTCTAAGCTCATTGGGTGGGGTGCGACGATTGCCTTCACGTTGCTGGGCAGCATGTTCAATGTCCGATTTGGTATTGTTAAAGGGCTAATGATTGGTGGGATCGCCATGAGTGCAAGCAACCTGATGTTTGCCTGGATCGCACAAGTCGGACCGAATGAGCACTTATTCCTTGCAACTATCATTGTCGATAACTTCACCACCGCATTTTCAACGGTGGCTTTCGTGTCATTCCTGACAATTTTGACTGGGCAGGCCTTTTCAGCCACTCAATATGCATTACTCGCTTCATTAGGCAATTTTGGGCGCACGACACTTGCGTCGTTTAGCGGTGAGTTAGTCGACATGCTCAATGACTGGAGCACGTTCTTTATTATTACCTCGCTCATGGTCATTCCGAGTTTGATTATGCTGTATTCACTTAGGCATTACTTCAATGATTTACTTGAGAAAGCTCGAGCAAGAGATGCACAGCCTAAAGCAGATGACCAGCAGTAAGTTGCTCTCTAAGAAGCGTTGCTTCTAGATACAACACTACGAAAAAGCCCATGACATCTAAGTCATGGGCTTTTATTTTGCGCATCGCGTTCCGATTTAGCGCCTGCCCGCCAGACTATATACCTAGCACCTAGCACCTAGCACCTAGCACCTAGCACCTAGCACCTAAGGATACATGCCTTTACCAAAGCGATTGAAAATTCTAGCGACCCCTTGAGTAAAGACCATTGGTTCCGTCAAAATAGACAAACATAAACAATCCTGCCCCATCGCAGTCTGTGGAGCGTGCTTCGTTTCGCCATCTTCTTCAAGGTAATCACCCTTGGAATAGCTACCCATCTCGTCACTGAACTCGCCATGTAATACCAATGTCGATTCAATACCCTTGTGCGTGTGCTGAGGAACCTGGACTCCCTCAGTAATATAGAGCAGGTTCACACGGTAGTTTTCATCGATATCGACGGTCGAGGTAAAGACCTTGCCACCGTAGCTGCGCCATTCTCCCATTCTATCGACCAAAGGTTGCAACGAAGCAGGTACCCGAAAACTTTTATCGTTGACGGTGATCGTAGCCGCTGAGCGTACCCTCGGGCTCGAAAAATCCGCCTCTAGCGTCATAATATCTTCAAGCATATTGCTGAACACCGCCTCTTCATCTTGATGTGAGGTGTTCACTACTTCCATTTCCTCTAAAGCACTAGCGGCGCATTCCTCGAAACGAGCAACGGCTTCGCGACATTGGTGGCAACTGTCTACGTGAGAAGCAATTGCCACCCCTCTCGCCGAGTCAATCTCTCCAGCGGCGTATAATTTGAGTAAAGTGTCATCTGGATGATAAGCCATATTAATGCGCCTCTAACGATAGTCTTAATTTTTCAACGGCGAGCCTCAAGCGAGACTTCACAGTTCCGAGCGGTATGTCGTACATATCCGCAACCTGCTGATGAGGAATTTCTTGCAAGTATACCGCCCTTACTACGTCTCTTTGAGCCTGAGGAAGATCATCAAGAAATTGAATGATTTGCTCTTTAAGTCGGTCAGTCTCTGGCGAGTAATGTTCGACAAAGTCAGGCGGGCAATAATCTGACGGCCAGATGTCGTCCGCGCGGACATGCAGCTCTTTACCTTTTTGCTTTCTCAACATGTCAAAACAAAGGTTTCGTGCGATGGTATAAATCCAAGTCGACAACGCGCTTTTAGAGGCGTCGAAAAGATGTGCTTTCTGCCAAACCGCTGCCATCGCCTCTTGAACAATCTCAATCGCAACTTGGTCATTACCTATATAACGAAAAACAAACTGCTTCAGGCGCGGCGAGTAATAATGAAACAAGGTAGCATAAGCATGTTTATCACGTTGTTTGACGCGCTCAATACACTCTATCCATTCTTGTTTGGTCAAGGTTTCCTGTTCGTCTTGCGTCATAGAAAAATCCCTAAAATAGACTGCGTCTGTCTTGCAGTTTCCGCTTCATTGGTATTGATACGTTTGGATATTAGAATAGATCAATTACCGTGGGTTAAAATTATCTGTTACGCATTGTCCAGCGAAACATGTCATCGTGAATCCCACTACACTGTGTTTATATTGTAGCTTTTTGTGAATCGTTTACCGTGATCATTTCCTCTACAAAATCTAGCATCTCGTCGCAATCTTGCTGTAAAGCGAGACTTTCAAACTCTAAACACGTTACCGGAAGCACTTCAATCCAACGTTGGCTGACCCACGTTGCATCATCGAAGAAACAATGTGTGTACAGCTCGCCAAGTAATGGGAATGCTTTGTAAACAGCCTGAAGCCTCTCCCCAACAAAAAGGTGATGTTCATTGAGTTGCTTTGGCTGCCACGTTGGTAACCACGTCACGTCTGCGTGACGAAGGCCATCAAATTCGGTAGATACCTGTTCAATCTTGAAACGCTTGGTGCCAGACACAGTGATGCCCAGCAGTCCATCGTCGAGAGTCTCAAAATCGACAATGCTAACAAAGGTACCGATAGAAGACGTGTTATGTGGCAATGCCCCTGCATCGTTGTTCACCAGACACATACCAAAGCCTGTGCCCGCCTTTAGACATTCTGCGATCATTCTTTTGTAACGAGGCTCAAAGATCCTCAGTTTCATTTTTCCTTCTGGCAGCACCACAGAGCTCAGAGGAAATAGCATTATTTGAGACATTCCAACTCCTTGTTTGGTCAACTGTTGCTTCTACGCCCACACAACTAAGTCGATCAGTTCAGCTTTAAAATTGTTAATAACATTGACCGTACGGTTAGTTTTTTGATTGTATTTTTTGGTCACTTTGTATGCAATTCATAAAAGTTCCGTTCAACATCCAATAAATGCGATAGCTGTCACAATATTTAGCAACCGTTTGCGACGTTGCACATTTACTTTGAGATATAAATCGCTATTATGCGCGTCATCGGACAAGTTCGCATGGAAAGCGACCAATTTCAGTACAACTTAAGAAGAGTAGTTATCACTATGCGTAAATCACTTTTAGCTCTTGGCGTTGTTGCAGCAGTATCAGCAGTTCCAGCTTCAGCAGAATATCTATACGGTTTCGGCGGCGTTTATCTTGATCACCAAAGCTGGGATCACGGTGCTCGTCCTATCAGCGACAACGTTGGTGACCAACGTAATCAATTTGTTCTAGGTATCGAAGGTGGCGCAGGCTTCACTTGGGGCGAGCTATACGGCTTCTACGACCGTGAAAGTGTTGAGAAAAGTGCTTCTGAGCAAAAAAACTCTTTTAAAGGTACAGCTCACGTTTACCTTGGCGACACTGGCGTATCTCTTTACGGCCAGGTTTATCACCATGACAACCCAGCACAAAGCGAAACTAACCGCGTACTAGGTGTTGGTTATACTGCGCTTCAAGGTGACAACTGGTTCTTCAAACCATGGGTCGGTGTACATGACATCACGTCTTGGGATGACTACGGTACGAATAAAAACGTAAATGGCAACAACGGTTACATGGCGGGTTGGACAGCGCGTTATGGCTTCAGCGCATTCGGCCAAAACTTCTCGTTCGTGAACTGGAACGAAATCGAATTTGATCGCAACGATGCATACGCAGAAAACCAAGGCGGCAAAAACGGTGTGAACGGCGCATTGCTATTCAACTGGCACGCAACAGAGCACATCACTGCTGCTATCCAGTACCGTTACTTCAACAACAAGCTTGGCGTGTACGGTTCTTCAGGTGACGAGCAGCATTACGGTGATGCAATCATCTACCGTATGCAATACAACTTCTAATGTCTATCCAATAGAAGAAGTTCGAAAAAATGGCGCATTAGCGCCATTTTTTATGCTTGTTACTTTCGAACATTGCCAATAATTTTGCTATTCTGCGCCTATTACTCATAACCTAATGCCTGTTGTGAACATTACTATTCTCGGCCCCGGTGCCATCGGCTCATTGTATGCCTCTAAGTTAACCCTCGCGGGCCATAACGTATCACTTTGGGGACGTCAATCAGCGGAATCCATCTCGATACAACTAGACAGCGAACCGCTGCATTCTTTTGCCAATAAAAACGCTCATGCCCTAAAACATAGTGACCTGTTGATCGTGACCCTCAAAGCATGGCAAGTTGAGACTGCTCTTTCGCCACTACTAGACATCCTTCATTGCGATACTATTATCTTATTTCTACACAATGGTATGGGTTGCGTAGATAAGATGACCACTAAGCTCAAACCCTTTCCCGTACTACTTGGGACGAGTACTCATGGCGCTTTACGAAAAAGTGATACACAAGTGAAGCACACTGGGCTCGGTGAGACCAAAATTGGCGCATGGAACGAGAAAGGATTGCATTGTCAGTTTGTTACCGATGTACTGAATCACGCTATCTCACCCGTACATTGGCACGATATAATACAGCAAGCCCTATGGACTAAACTGGTCATTAATTGTGCCATTAATCCATTGACAGCTATTGAAAACTGTAAGAACGGTCAGCTATCCCGATCAGATTATGCAAATCAAATAACGGCGATCATCAAAGAGGCGCTATTATGTGCGGCTTGCGTGGGAGTCGTCCTTGATGAGCAAGTTATGACCACCACCGTTTTTAACGTCATCAGCAATACGGCAGAGAACTATTCATCGATGCAACAAGATATCGATAATAAAAGACCGTCTGAGATTGATTTTATCACCGGTTACCTTGTTCGTATCGCAAAGCAATACCAACTTCACATCCCTGCCAACGCAGCGATGTTGAACCAAATAAAGCAGATTGAAGCCAGTTGGAGTAAACATGACTAAACATGTATTGGTGCCTATTGCGCCCGGCACCGAAGAAATGGAAGCCATTACTATCATCGATACCATGATAAGAGCAGGCTTCAAGGTTACCACCGCCAGTGTCGACTTTGACGGTGCCCTTACTATGCTCGGGTCGAGAGGCATTACGCTGACTGCCGACTGTAAATTAGTGGATGTCGCTGATGAAGAGTTTGACGTCATTGCACTGCCTGGTGGGGTAGCCGGAGCTGAGATCTTCAGAGACAGCACGCTTTTGATTGAGATGCTGCGCCAACATAAATACGACGGCAAATTAATGGCCGCCATTTGCGCCGCACCGGCGCTAGTGTTGATGCACCACAAGCTTTACCCAGATGCTTTGATGACTTGTCACCCTGCGTTTCAGTCTCATATCCCTAGCCACTGTTGGCGACCAAAGCGAGTCACTATGGACGTCACTCACAACCTCATGACTAGTCAAGGTCCGGGGAGTGCGCTTGAGTTTTCCATTGAAATAATTATCGCACTTTGTGGGAAAGAAAAAGCCTGGGAGGTCGCCGAACCTATGGTGACAAACCCTATTCTGCATTACCACGAAATGGGCAAACGAACATGACCGACATGCTATCGATTCGAGCGCAATTCCCTGCTCTTGCACAAGATATTGTGTACTTAGACAGCGCAGCCACCACCCAAAAACCACAAGTCGTGATTGATTGTCTGAGTGATTACTATCGAAACCAAAACGCTAATGTTCATCGCGGTAGCCACTCACTCACGGCACTGGCCACTGGCCGGTTCGAAGCGGCGCGCGATACAGTCGCAAACTTTATTAATGCTAACTCAAGCAAAGAAATTATCTGGACTCGCGGCGCTACCGAGGCACTGAATCTGATTGCGCAAAGCTATGCACGTAGCACCTTGAAGCCAGGAGATGAGATCCTAGTGTCCGAGCTGGAGCACCACGCCAATATTGTACCGTGGCAGATTGTCGCCCAGCAAACAGGCGCTGTCATCGTAAAAATCCCAATGACACCAGATTGCCAGGTTGATGTACAAACCGTTGCAACCTTGATTAATGAGCGCACAAAAATCGTGGCCATTGCGCAGGTCACTAATGTGACAGGCAGTCGGCTTCCCATTGAAAAAATCATCGCCGTTACACGCCAACAGAGCGCTGCTATTGTCGTCGTCGATGGCGCTCAAGGCATCGTGCATGAACACACAGACGTCCAGGCGTTAGATGCCGATTTCTATGTATTTTCGGGCCATAAACTCTATGCTCCCGCAGGAATTGGTGTGTTATACGGGAAACAAGCACGACTGGAAGCGATGCCGCCTTGGCACGGGGGCGGTAAAATGGTGGAACACGTTAGTTTTGCTAACACCACATTTTCAGGACTTCCCGGTAAGTTTGAGGCCGGCACTCCCAATGTCGCTGGCGCCCTAGCGCTTGCAGCCGCGATTGATTGGCGACAGCAATACGACTTAAAGCAGCTAGAGCAACATGTTTGTGCACTTCAACAACAAGCCTATGATGAACTCAACAAGATCGATGACATCACGATTATTGGCTTCCAACCCCATTCCAGTGTGATTACATTTATCATGCAGGGTGTGCATCATCAAGACATCGCCACGTTATTGGACCAACAACAAATTGCAGTGCGATCTGGCCATCATTGCGCACATCCACTTATGGACGCCCTTGGTGTGAAAGGGACTGTGAGGGCTTCATTTGCCATTTACAACACCATGGAAGAGGTCGAGCGTTTTGTTCAAGCCGTAAGGAAGTGTGTCGACATACTGTAAGCCATCACGATAACTAGTGATGATTTGAGCCTTAACGGTTCAACTGAAAATTAGATTAAACAAAGTGTACTCTTGACAAAAAGCGCCATGCAAACAGGTATTTGCATGGCGCTTTTCAGTCGTTATTACTATTTAATTATTCAACTATTCAACTATTCAACTATTCAACTATTCAACTATCCAACTATTCAACATCGAATCTATACCCGACGCTGATATTACTCGGCACTCGTTTTTATAGCGGCCACTTTGATACTGTCCACAATCGCTCTTAAACCATTCCCACGTGAAGGGCTTAGGTGATTAATCAAATCAAGCTGTTCAAAGTAAGTATTAATATCAAAAGATTGAATTTGTTGTGACGTTTTATGGTGGTAAGCCGCCAATACAATAGCAATCAACCCGCGAACAATACGCGCATCCGAATCTGCACTAATATGCCAAACACCGTCCACCTCCGTCATGGTTAGCCAGACTGAGCTTTCACAACCGGATACCAGTACTTGATCTGATTTTTCTACGTCATCCATAATGGGTAGCAACTTTCCCCACTGCACCACCTGGCGATATCGCGCTTCCCAACCGTTCAACTGTGCCATCTTTTGGGCGATGTCGTCGGCACTCAGTTCCGCACCAAAGGGCTGATTCATACTCATCACTCCTGTTTAAGCTCTGTATTTCTGAATGAGTTTCTCGACAATTCGAGAAACCGCGACAAACCCAAAACTTGCAGTCACCACCGTTGCTGCGCCAAATCCGCTGGCACAATCCATTCGCTTCGGCCCTTCTGCCGTAGCCTTAACACCACAAACAGACCCATCGGGTTGAGGGTATTTCAACTGCTCAGTAGAAAAGACACAGTCAATACCAAACTTACGCGCTGGATTCTTAGGGAAATTATGATGGCGACGAAGGGTATCTTTGAGCTTTTTCGCAAGCGGATCTTGGATGGTTTTTGTCAAATCTGCAATTTGAATCTGCGTAGGATCGACCTGCCCTCCAGCACCGCCAGTGGTAATCACTTTAATTTTATTGCTTCGACAATAGGCTAAAAGTGCCGCTTTTGGCCTCATGCTATCAATGGCATCCAGCACGTAATCGAAGTCTTTGGTGATGTATTGAGCGATGTTCTCTGGCTCAATAAAATCATCAATTAGGTTCACTTTGCATTCAGGGTTAATCAGCTTAACTCGCTCCGCCATCACCTCAATTTTGCTCTGACCGACGGTGCCTGTCATGGCATGAATTTGGCGGTTAATATTGGTGACACAAACATCATCCATATCGATAAGGGTCAGCGCGCCTACACCTGTGCGTGCCAACGCCTCGACAGCCCACGAGCCGACACCACCAATCCCAACGACGCAAACATGCGCTGCACGTAGGATCTCTACCTCACTTTGTCCGTAGAGGCGTCGAGTTCCACCGAAGCGTTGATTATAATTGTCGGAGGCGGGTTGGGTGAGTTCTCGCATAACGCTACCTAGCTGAGTCTGTGTAAAAAGAAAGAGTGCGATTTATACGCACTCTTTTAAAAAAGGTCAACTGCTGCACTTTACCTAGTAATTAATTCTACTGGGGTGCGGCTTTATCTGAAGGTAAGAGCCAAGGGTCTTGGGTCTTTGAGTTCTCTAGACCTAACTTCCAGACTCGACCAAAATGTTTATAGTGACCAGCTTGTGTTCCTGCAAACTCACCTAACCCGTGATACAAATCAAAGTGGTTACCTTTAACCGCCCCGCCGGTATCCAAGACAATCAATAAACGCAGCTCATGCGCCCCACTCCACGTCCCATCCGCATTTAACAACGGCACTTCAGCAAGGATAGGTGTTCCCATTGGGAATAGGCTTCGATCGCCTGCAACAGCCGCCATGGCTTGAAGCGGGATACCGGCCGACCCCGTTACTGGTGCCGCTTTTTGTGGAGAAAAGAACACATAAGACGTGTTCTCTTCTAATAAGGCTTGTACCGTCTTCTCATCCTGGCTCATCACCCAATCTTTAATGGCCTTGAGTGACATTTTCTCTTTAGGCACCTCTCCGCGCTCGATAAGAACGCGACCAATGCTGACATAGGCTTGGTTATTTTTTCCAGCATATGCAAAGTATTCTAGGCTATCGTCGTCACCAAAATGCACAAAACCGCTGCCCTGAACTTCCATGATAAATGGGTCAATCAAGTTATCGGCATAGCCCAGCTCTAACCCTTGACCATTAAGAGCGCCACCATAAATTTCAGCACGTGTCGGACACTCTTTTTTACAGTCTGGTAAACCATAGACTGGATATTTAAATGTCGCATCAGGGCTATGACGCAGTTCCATGACCGGTGAAAAGTATCCGGTGAACAGCACATTGCCTTTTTTATCCCCGCCACCCAACTGAGCCGCTTGCACGCCATACTGACTTAAGGCCTTGGGATCGCCACTTTTTACGGCCCAGACCTGTAACTGTTCATATAAGGGTTGATAGGTTTTTGCCATCGACGGTGAGTTTTTTGTCACCTCTTCCGCTTGTTTTTCAAAACTGTTGAAGTTTCGAGGCTGATTAGATTCTATCGTTTCCGTCTTATTGAGCGGCGCGGCGAATTCATCGTCGTTGTATTGTTGTGCGCGATCCGTTTGCTGAGCGCAACCAAAAACAAGTAAAATCGAGGCCAGTGGAAGAATACGTTTTATCAAGATTGTGATCCCTTATTGATGATGCATTCAGGATGGCAAACTCTTTAAAAAATCGCAATAAAACCTAGGGTTAACGAAGGCTTTTTTTGTGTTTTCCTGACAATTCAAACACAGGGTGATAGTGCATCGGCGATAATTGCTGCAGTTGCGTTCGGTTTTGGTTCAGGACTTGGTATTGATGCAGTGTGTCACCGGCATAGAAGGTAACCAAGTTTTGTTGAAACTCAAAGCTTGTCGACACCACCCGGTGATTAATCGTTACCCCTTTCGCGCTCAATTCAAAGGAGTCTTTCACGTAAGCGCTTGCTTCCTTTTCTATCCATACCCCGAACACAGAAGATTTAGGGTTTAAATGCTCGTGATAGCGCTGAGCAAGATCTTGATACAACCCGATAACCGCAATCGTCCCGATCAGTGCCAACCCTATTAATAACCATTCGACCCATTTATTCGCATTCGATATGCGACGTTGATTTGCCACCTCAGACATTGGTGCTTCACTCATGATACGACTCGATTCATCCTGCCTCATTATGCATGAGCCCCCCTATTAAAACGATGACCATTGCCATTATTTAGATCAATTCATCATCAGAAAACACCGTACGTAAAATTCCCCTTGCACTACATTGAATAAAAAGTCATTATTTCCACATAAATAACAATAATATTGCTAATTATCACTAGAATTTATTCAATATTCATTGCATCAAAGTAGAGAAGGTCATTACCGTGAAAATCCGTAGCACTGCCTTAGTAAAGGGATTCAGGCAATCCACCCCTTACGTCAATGCCCATAGAAACAAAACGATGGTCATTACACTCGGTGGTGAAGCTTTTTCGGACAAAAATTTCGGTAATATCATCAGCGATATTGCCTTGCTTCACAGCCTAGGTGTGAAGTTGATTCTTGTGCACGGCGCTCGCCCTCAGATCAATGAACTGCTGGAAAAAAATGATTGCTATTGCCCATACCACAAAGGCACTCGTGTCACTGACGAGCGCTCACTGGGTTACGTAATGCAAGCAACCGGCCGGCTCCAGCTTGATATCACCGCTCGCCTTTCAATGAGCCTAAACAATACCCCGATGGCTGGAACGCAGCTCAATGTCGTCAGTGGTAATTTTGTCATTGCCCAACCACTTGGCGTCGACGATGGCGTTGATTTTTGTCACAGTGGCAAGGTTCGCCGTATTGATATCGATGGCATAAACCGAGTCCTTAACCAAGGCTCCATTGTATTATTAGGACCAGTGGCGGGCTCTGTGACTGGCGAAACCTTCAACCTACTCTCTGAAGAAGTGGCGACCAAGGTCGCGATAAAATTAAATGCCGACAAGCTTATTGGGTTTTGTTCAGAGCAAGGCGTATTGGATAATAATGGCAATGCATTAGCTGAATTATTCCCAACGGAAGTCGACCGCATAATCACCGAACTGGAAATCAACGAAGCGCATTACCCAGAACGAAGCAGCGGTACATTACGCTTCCTGCGAGCAGCAAAAGCGGCGTGCCATGCAGGCGTACCGCGTTGTCATCTCATTAGTTACAAATTAGACGGTGCTCTGATTCAAGAGCTGTTTTCTCTCGATGGCATCGGCACACAAATAGTGAAAGCGAGTGCCGAACAAGTGCGGCAAGCAGAAATCGATGATATTGGTGGAATATTCGATCTTATTCGTCCTTTAGAAGAACAAGGGGTACTCGTTAGACGCTCAAGAGAACAACTTGAGCAAGAGATTCATCAGTTTACCATTATAGAGAAAGATGGCCTCATCATTGGCTGCGCCGCTCTCTACCCATATAGCGAAGACAGAATGGCTGAAATGGCATGTGTCGCCATTCATACTGACTATCGCGATGGCAATCGCGGGTTGTTATTGCTTAATCACATGAAACAACAGTCTAAATCGAAAGGCATCGAGCAAATCTTTGTCCTCACTACACACAGCCTTCACTGGTTTAGAGAACAAGGATTCCATGAGATCGGTGTAGAATCACTACCAATGAGTAAGCAAGATTTTTACAATTTTCAACGTAAATCCAAGATCTTATCCATCCCAATTTAGTGACCTACATTATATAAAACCGATTGCTATTAATTAATTGCATAAATTATTTTACAACGCGCCAATAACTGTCTAAAATTCGCACAAATTACAGAGTGTTTTGTGATGTAAATCCCAATAAGTTGGGAAAACGCAGGGATAGCTACGTGTGCCACGACTGCCGTTGAGAGCAATATTTATGCGTACTGTTATTTGTAATTCTGTCCAAAGCTTTTGGGATATGGCTGAAAACCACTTTCTTGAAGGCTTAAATGTTCATTGTGTGTTCCCCGCATCTGACAAGATTCAGTCACTGATGGGGCACTACCAAGAGCAATATAAGATCAATAAAATCACTTTTTCTGAAGTGTTTAACTGATCTTATCCTCCTCAAAACTAACACCTCTCGACCAGGGACGGTCTTGCTATTGAGGCATTTAGCGCCCACTAGGTTCGATATCCTTTTTTTATTCCAACCCATGCTCATAAAACTCTCGCTATACCGATATCTAATACAGGCAATCTTTCACATACAGACTATATTCCCACCCTTGGTAAAATAACTTTCAAATATACCCAACAAGTAAACCATAGATATTGAATATAAGTATCCTAATTTACGCTTATAATACATGAGCAATAAACTTGGCAATAAACTTGGCAATAAATCACATTTTTAAAACCATGCATTAAATTAACTATTTAAACACAACAAACAGATTAAAATAATTTAAATTAATTTTTTATAGATTTAAATACTGAAATAATCACACAAAAAGAAATTATTGAGTAGTTACCCAAACGATAAGCAATAATTAAAGTCATGCCTTTATCATTAAAAAACAAAGCCTTAAAAATACACCCCATCAAAAAACAATATCATCCTCATTAAGCAGCATGTAAATATGTAACCACATTAAAGCATCATATTATACACTCCACTCATCACACCGCGTATGTAACAAATCATTAATGACGTCCTATTAATTGTTATATGTTGAACATTGAATCAAGTGCCAATAGAAGTGACTTAAAGATGACGATTCAAATAGATAACATTTATTCATTTATCGCCGCTGCCGAAAATGGGTCATTTAGTGCTGCTGGAAGGAAGCTCAATAAGACTCAAGCTGCGATCAGCCTTTCAATACAGAATTTAGAAGCAGATTTAGGGTATGCTTTATTCGACCGCAGTAGGAGGTACCCTGTATTGACAGAGAAGGGGAAATTCCTTTTGAAAGGCGCTCGGATGATGATATCTCAATACAACAATTTTGTTGAACAATCTCGAAATATATTCAGCACTAATCCATCACATATCTCCATTGGTATTGATCCACTCATTTTCGCACCTGAGGTCATTGATGTTTTAAGTGATTTCTCAAAATTATTTCCAACCGTTCGAATAAATTTAGTGCAACAATCTAGTGCGAACTTGCATGAAAAAATTGAACAAGACGAGATTGACATGGCTATTGGATTATTTAATGTGTCTGACCGGACAACGTTGAACTGTGTCTTGGGTTACTATGTCAATTTTAGTTGGGTCGCTTCACCTCGATATTACGACCAAAACGTCTCCAACATGCTGTCCTACGAAGAGTTTTGCAACATGAGAATTCTTGTTGTTGACGGCATAAAAAACGTCATTAATCGTGATGTTTGTGATGCATTCCAAACCTGGGAAATTCAAGACTCACTCACAGCATTATCGCTATGCAAAAATGGCGTTGGTTTAGCCTGCCTACCTGACTTTATCGTTGTCGGTGATATCGCATCTCAGCAATTGATGAAGATCCCTTTAGCCTTCGACAAATTAAATAAATCCTATTGCAGAACATCTACACTGTTGAAAAAGACGTTAGGTAAATCTCCATCTTTAAACTGGTTACAATACAGGATCTCAAACATCGATCGATTATAGCCATCAAGTCATGGACGAAGGCGTTAATTTACCCTCAAATGAATAGATAATGATTGATGATCTTGCCACATAGTGACGTCCTTACTTTCGGATTTTAAAAAGCCAAACCGCCACTACCTGATGATCGTGGCGGTTTGGCGCACGCTTAAATTAAATACTGATAGGGTTCGCAACACCTAATGCATATTTAATCCCCTGCTCAGTTTGGGCTAAGCCTAGTTTTTCTCTGACTAATTGATGTACATGTTCAGGCGTCAAATGCTCCCCTTCGGCATCCTCTTTTAGCGTATTCATATCCATTTTATTTGCGTAGTGACCATCTGTTGTCGTTCCTATCACTTGGTTTCCTAAGCCCCAAGTTTTATTCATGACCAAATAACTATTGATTGGCCAATGATCTTTGCCCGCACTCCCGTTATAAGCTGGGGTTCTAGAAAAATCAGAACCGACTAGAACCGTGAGACGGTCAGCAATGCCGCCCGCTTCAGCGACTTGCCAAATATAATCAACATGTCGCGTCAAACGATCTAAGCTATCTATCTGGCCGGCGTCATTGTTAAAATGAGTATCAAACCCATAACACGCAATATCGGCACTGGATGTATAGCCAGAGCAAAGTCCAGCCATCATAAAGGTGAACGTTTGATCCACCCCATCAGGCACCGTTTCTTTTAATGTCTGATGGTATTCAGCGAGTTTGTATAAATACTGATTTTGTTCACTCGTGCTCTTAAACCTTTTTAAACGAGCATTATCACCCGCGAGCAAGTTGGCATTGTTAACCAACCTTTCTGTTGACAATTTATGCGCATTTTCAAGTAGTTGCTCTTCCGTTTCGATATAAATTGAACTGGTTGCTCCGCCTTTATGGTTATACGGGTAAGCCGCTTTAGCAATTAAATCATCAGAATTGCCAGACAAGTTGAACCCAGACACTAAGTCCTTGGTATTTTTATACTCTGACGAAGTCATAAAGGGGATTGCGAGTTCTGCGTTCGCATTACTGGCATTGAGTGCGCCGAGTGTTGGATGCGTACGAGATATCTTTCCTGATACTGAGTAAATGACACCTGACGTGTGATTAACCGTATTCATATTGACACCATTAATCACGAGCGTTTTATCATGGTGTTTATCAAAGAAACTTTTATTACCCCCTACTGGTGCGTAATACAAGTTCCCGGCCTTTCCAACCGCACTGTCCTTAGACCAATTGGTGATGACAGGTTGACCATCAACATTTACTTTTGGGTCACAGAAGTAGGTCACATCCCATCCACCTTGGGCATTCACGTAAATAAAGTACTGGTCAGATTCGGCACTTTGTCCAAACGATAACGCAGGAAAAGTCGTCGCTGTCGCGCCTATACCTAGCATTTTTAGAAAATTTCTTCGTTCCATAATTCTTCTCCTAATTACTCATGCCCGAACCTAAAGTCCATCAGGAAGTATGACAACATCGCTTGCCACGTATTGAGCGTGTTGTACGTATCACTAAGTTCAATATTCGCATTAGGATCAGCGCTCATATAAGCACAACGACCATAGCTATCTAACGATCTACCATCTGCTTCCAACGTACGATTATCGAGTAGTTGTGCAAACAATTCATAAGCTTTAAGTACTTCTTCACTCTCCACCGATGTGTTCTCACCCCATAATGTGTTGATCAGCTCAGATAGCTTTGCCTGTACCTTATCTTTACTATCACCTACCGCTAATCGAGTATCCTGCTGTTTCCACGTCACATTGATGCCAACATCTAGTTGGTTTTTAGGCGTACTTTCAATAATGGCGGTGTAATTACCACTGCTAGGAATATCAATATTAATGTTGATAAATCGAGTATTGTTATTACTCCACGTTGAAATCGACTCACCATCACTATGTTCTGTGAAATTATGAGTGATGACACCGCGTTGTACTAACTCTTGTAACGTCCCTTCTAGTACAACATCGTCGTTTTCATTTTTGATCCATAGATACCGACCAATAAACCCACCTTCAGTAAACTTGAGTCTGATTGAATTGACTCCTTTTCCTGCAAATGACCGAACCTCTGTATTCACTGGGGAGTCTGATGCGCTAATGATGACATCCGTCTTTGAATACAACCCTGGTACATCGCTCTCCGATATACCGTTGAATAAGCGCTTATTCTGAGCTTTAAATTCATTCACGATAATGCTGCACGACGACGTTACGGCTTGTGATTTCATCAAACCATAAGCAATCGCGGATACATCACGCTGTCGAGTTTTCGTAGAAATTGAATCAATACCTCCGAGATTGACGCGATAGCTGGTGTCATTAAATAGATGCTCACCCACCCCCCAATCTCCATCTTCGTTATATGAATAGCCAGTCACACTCTCGAATTTGTTGACCAGCTCTTCTGGCGTGAGCGCTCGGTAACGTTCCAATCCAGAGATTGAGCCCTCTGTTGTCGATTCTGCTCGGAAGTATTCATGCATAATCATGTCCACCAAGAGAAGCTTCAGGTTCATATTTGACGCCACGAAATTATCAGCGAGGTCTTCTACGATCCTTTGCTCATACTCATAAATAGCCAGTTCATCTTGATACTCTAACGAGTCAGGATCGGGGGCTTTTCGCAAGTTTCGGCTAAACAGAGCCGGCCACCAAAAGTTCACCGTACCAGTGGCAAATCTTCGGTCCTGAACTAAACGCTCACCAAGCCATTTAATTGGCACCTCGCCATCTGGGAGGTTTACACCATAATAACCAGCTGGACGGATGTCTCTGTACCACGTTTCATTGTCATCAAAAATGTATTCTGCTCGATAACTTCCGATGAGTGAGTTTTTGCCTCCCACATATTTATATTGGCCTTCATGTCCATAGTCTTGGAAGCCGGCTGCAATAGGATCCATGGTGATATGACAGTTCGCACAAGCTGGGTTATTCATCGTTGGGTTATCATCATCAATGACATCGTCGGTTGAAATCGTCCGAGCTAAATTGGTTTCAATCTCATAATTGAGGAATATTTTCATCGTATTGTTAGCACGTGTACGATGAAAGTTGGTATCGGTGTTGGGGTACGTCCACAAGTATCCAAACGTAGAGAGCACACCAGAATGCGGCCGATCGACACTAATGTCATTTTCGGACCATACCCGTTCTCTGCTATCCCCATAATAATTGGGCAACCTACCGTCTGAGGACACGTGATAATTCGTGTCTTTAACGGGCACAAATGTCCCTTCTTCAACATTGATATCAGCAAAGTGTTTCGCTGTTGACGCAGAACCCATTGTGTAATCGGCGGTTAAAACCTCACTATACGGTTTATCTTTAGAAACAATGTCCCAAATAAGTTCGAGTGGTGCTTCTATTAATTCCCTGGAGAATTTAATTCCATCTTGATAAGTCACGTCCGACCCTTCAGTAGAAATTAAGTTGTATGACTCAGGGTAGTGCCAATAGTAATAGTCGTTCGTGTAATCTTGCCGGCGATAATCATTAATACCGAGCAACGATCTTGTGTGCAGATTGTCGTTAGCAGTGCGTATAACAAACGCTTTAAACTGCTCACTACTGTCCGTCAGTTTTGTGACTTCCTCTCTAAGCTTTTCTTCGCTCCAGCTTCTGGCATCTAACATCTCACTTTGAGTCGGTACTTCCCCCTGCAGCAGCAGCTTCGCTTTTCTGTAGGTTTGGTCTCTGCTCTCTAAGTGGAATAAGCTGGTCTCTTCTGGTTCAGTTTCAATCGGCTTATTAAACGCTTTATATAAAACCGCACGTAGAATTTGCCACTGATTACTTGATTCAGGAAAAACCGTGGCACCGCCATGATTGACTTTACCTGCAGGCTTGGCGAGGACAGTCACAATATCACTGTCATAATCTCGGACATAATCCATTAAACGATCGGCATTTTTTTGGACCGTCAGATCATCATCACCGTGTTCAAATTTCAGTTGACTGAGATCCGCCGCACCACCATCGGTATGACATGCCACACACCTTGCTTGGATTAATCTTTCGTTAACGTCAGCAAATGTGGCGGTATTCGGGTCAATATCGACCATGACCGGCAATGTACTGAGCAAAGGATCCAGTGGATAACCATCGTAAGCATCAAGTACACCATCATTGTCGTCATCATTGTCGGCGTTGTTACCAATCCCATCACCGTCAGTATCTAAGGTTTCACTGGCGTCGGTAGGCGCCCAATCCAAACTGTCCACGACACCATCGTTGTCGTCATCCAGATCTCGGCTATCTTCTATGCCATCATTATCACTATCAAGGCCCAGCGTGTTATCTTTCGAGGACAAATCGTCAATATCGAGCACGCCATCACCGTCGTTATCACCTCGCAGTGCAGACACTTGACTGGCTGTGAGTGCAGCGTCAAACAACTTGAGCTCATCAATACCTTTATTAGGGTTACCAATAAAGAGTCGACCGTCTAGGCTCCACTTATCGACGCTATGTACGAACGTTGATATCGACTTACCATCTACGTAAAGATGGAATGTTCCTTGATCGTAAACTAACGCGATATGAGCCCAGCCATCTAAGCCATCAATCACCTGACTCTTATGTATCTCAACATTATTATCAAAGACCGATATTGAGCTATCTTGATTCGGCACCAGACAGAACCACGTACAGCGGTTGAGGCCGAGGTAACTGCCTGCATCAATATAAGAAAAGTTCATCCAGTAGCTAAAGGTAAAACTCTCTAAGAACGTCGTTAAATTAAATGTCAGTCCGTTAGCGAATAATGTACGAGCTTTATAGCTATATGCGCCGTCGCCAACGGCTCCTGGAACGGGTTCAAAATACTGATTGGCATACAGGTTAGGTGCAGAATTTCTACTCTGGTATACCCAGTAGTTCCCTTCATTTGGTGAATCTGGATTGACACTGCGGCTTTCCGCTTCAAAACCGTAATCGAAGATGAGCGTATTATTAGTCACAGCGTTATCAAGTGGTGATTCATCCAACAAGTCCGGGGTTCCGTCATTGTCATCATCCCAGTCTCTTGAATCCGCAATACCGTCACCATCACTATCCGGATCGGCTTGTAGCTCAAACATAATCGTATGAGTTGGAGCTTGTTCGCTTAACGTCGCTTGGTAGCCCGCTGGAATAGCGCGAACGCCAGTCTTTGTCACGACTTCAATTCGATAATATTGCAATGGTAGATCAATAATCGACGTTTCATCACCAGCAGTAACAACGACTTCTTTCTCAACATTATCGCCAAGTATACGAACCGTTACTTGTTCATTATTTGATGCATTCAAAGCGAGTGAAATAATACCTGGTTCAACGACCTCCTCAGTTTTATTTCCCCATACGTCATACCACAAGTAACTGGCGACCTTCTGACGACATAGATCATCACACGCCATCGTAAACATCGTATCCACTTTACTTTTCAATTGAGTCAATGAACGATCTGACCATCGATCCGCGACAGCCTGATCGCCAATCAGGTCGGGTCCCACACCCTGTCCATTATGGCAATCTGCGCATTTTTCTTGGTATAACGACGCACCGGTCGTGCTGTCACCGCTCATGGTCCATGTCGCGTTTACATTAGGTTCGCGCCCCGTAACACTCAAACGTTGGCTCGATGGCACGGGTGAATACGCCCCAACCTGAGAGACGACCAATTCATACTCTCCTAACGCTAAGTCATCCAGTACTAACGTACTGTTCCACGCCATATTTTGGTTTGACTGGTAATTTTCTCCCGTTATCGTCACTGATTGTTGGTCGTTGACGACATCAAAACTCGGTGATGTTGGCGTCCTTAAGGTGACACTCCCTGAGTCTACCGTCACTTCATAGTAATCCACTCCCCACGCGATCGCTTTGTTGTCACTGTTCAGTGACTGACTTTCAGGGGCGTCTAATTCAGACAGCCAATCTGTGAAGTCCAAGGCTTTTAGCGTGTAATCACCATGTATTGCACCCTGTATGACTAGTGGTTGACCACCAAAACGCAGCGTGATGTTTCGCTCATAGCCCAACGGATCCGTTAGACGAACACGCACACGCTCGTTCACTAAGTCGTTACTTGGCGCGTCAGGCGGCGTAATGGTTACGGTAGTGTCCAGCAATGCAGCTTCATTTGATTTAATATGAACCAAGCTATCCATGGCATCATCTGACATCAACATACTGCCATCAGCCAGCGTCAAAAACGCGACAGGGCGGCCATTACATGAACCATCAAAACAGATATAGCTGCCACCAAATGTCTTCATAAATGGAATGGCGTCTATCTGATAATCAATCTCGCCTTGCGCGTTCATTCCTACCAGTTGAACATGAATGCCTTCATGCTCTGGCGTGCCGTTACCATGCTCGGCAATCCACAACTGTTGGGCACCAAAACTTGCTGGCAATAGGTTATTGAACTCAATGCCTAGTGGCGCTGAATGACCGGCAATACTCAATGCTGGCGCTTGGTAATTTTCGACGCGAATATCCGATAAAGGAATATTGAGCCCTTCACCATTGTCTTCTTCGTCTTGAGAAACACCAAGCTGCCCATAACCATAAACGTAAGGCGCGCCAAAGTGTTGACCTTCTTCTGTCACGTGGTTGAGCTCATCGACCACGCCTTGAAACTCTGAACCCAGTCCCGTCGCTTGACGGCTATTGTCACTGAACCACAAGTTTTGGGTATCGGGATGGAAATCAAAGCCGACGGTATTACGAATACCTTTCGCCGCAATAGTGTATTCCCCCGTGTTTAAGTCGTATTTTAAGATGGTACCAAAGCGTTCATCTTCAATACTGCACGCGTTACACGGCTGACCAACCGGGATATAAATACTGTTGTCGTTAGGGTTGGGACCGAAACGGATAAACTTCCACTGATGGTGAATTTGCCCAGCTTGTGATCGATCAGAGGTATCCAGCTCACTCCCTGGCAAGGTCAACAACGTTTCGGTAGTTGGGAAAGCGGTATAATGTGCATCCACATCGTTGACACGATATAAGCCATCTACATCAGCAATGTATAACGCCCCATCTCGATACGCTAAGCCGCTCGGCATGTTCAACCCATCGGCTACCACAACCGGGTGACCCACTTCCATGGTAGCGGCGTTGAAGGGCATGCCATAGACTTTGTCTTCTGTTCGCGTTGCGGCGTAAAGTACCTCGTCACCTAACGCCAACTGGCGAATATTGCCCAAGCCTGTTTTTAGCACGTCAATGCTCAACCCCGGTAAGGCACGCTGGTTAACATATGAGACATCAGGGGTTGGGCGATATCGTAGAGACAGCGCCTCCGGTACCGTGTCAGCATCACTTAAATCCACGATAACTGGCGTACGGAATGCTTGTAATCCTTGAACAGAGGGCGCATAAACGCTGTATTTTTGCGCGGGAAGCGTGGTGTTTTTCAGCTCACCAAATTGCACATTTAACGGATAACTTTCCTCGCCATGAGTAAAGATAATCTGCGCTGTTAATGGCACGCCAATATCATCGACATTGACCGTTAACGTCACACTTTCAGAGTGGTTAGGATCCGTAGGGTATGCATCATTGTCATCCAACACCCCATCACCATCATCATCCGTATCGGCGTTGTTACCAATGCCATTGCCATCGGTGTCGGTGTCTTCAGTGGGATCAAGCGGGAAGGCATCAGTGCTGTCTGGTGCGCCATCATTGTCATCATCGGTGTCGGCATTATTACCTAACCCATCGTTATCGCTGTCTTGCCACTCATGGACATCCTCCGGAAACGCATCGACAATATCAATGTGCCCATCATTGTCCGTATCAGGCGCAGCGCTATTGGCGTAGACAGAGGCAATTTGAGCAGCGCTAAGTGCATGACCATCAAGGCGCCATTCATCGAGCTGCACTCGTCCAATACTATAAAACTGAGTCAGTGAAGCACTACTATCACCGAGAACCAACTGACTGACATCGTAGCGCGGTAAAAAGACACGCTGTTCATCGACAACTTGTTCGCCATCAATATAAACCTTGAGGTCTCCCACCCGGTACAACGTATGGTTTTCTACCGTTGCAAAAGTGATGGTTAAGAACCCGTTGCTATCCGTGCCTTCTTGTATATCCCACCGGCTTCGTTCAATCTCGTTATTTTGATCATCTTTCACTACGCTACGAAGTCGTAATACGCCTGACTGCGTTTTTTCTAGTAATAAAAACCCACGCTCTGCCTGACTTAATGCCATAAGACTAAGCGTACCTTCTGCTACATCAGCTTGGTTGATTTGGACACTTAAAGAGAAATCGCTTAATGCTGGGCCAGCTTTCCACACGAGTTTCTGAGTGTGATCACCCGCAAATTGTAAACCATAACCAGTACGCATTATCGGCTGATCAAAGTCCCCCAATTGCTTGACGTCTTCTCTTGCATAGCTTGAACTGTCTATTGTTAGATCATGGTCATCTTCAAACATTAACTTCAACAGTGGCGATAACTCAGGGGCATGTTCTGCTATTTCTATATTTGCAAAACGAAAGCTGCCATGTTTCGCAGTAACGGTTAGTGTTTGCTCTCCAGTGGGAAGATATACGGTTGGTATCGTAAACGGCTGGAAGTTTCTCGCTCCCCCAGATTGAAAATCTAAGGTCGTATTTCGCTGCCCTTCGACTTGCAGTTCCAGTGCAGAGGTACCTTCACTACCCAGAGAAAATGTGACGTCATAGTAACCGGCTTGAGCCACGTCAATCGTGTACCTTAACCATTCTCCTTCATTCATTCGACTAATATGCAAGCCAGCGGTAGCATCATTCTCAATATCAATACCGTCTGCGCCTCGATAGTTACTTTCTCCCTCGTCATTGTCTTGACCTTCGGTATAGTCCACGGCATGAATCATCGACGGCACTTGAACGACAGCAACAACCGAACGCAGTTCGTCGTAAGGGTAAGCATCATCCGCGTTGACAACACCATCATTATCCTTATCAGCATCAAACTCATCACGAAGCCCATCATGATCGTAATCAACCGAACTATGTAATCGGCGCTCAATACTGTAGTTATCTGAACCGTTATTGGTCACTGTTTGTACCAATTGAATCTCACCTATTTGAATCAGGTTTACGGTTTCCGACGTGTGACTTTGTTCTGAATCATCGGTGGTATCTTCGGTCAGTCTATACTCCCAATCTCCCATTTGTTTCCAGGCTTCTTTTAAAGAAAATGTGTTCATGGAGACGGGCATATTCACATCAAGAATCGCTAATGTGGCATCCTCATTCACCGATAACGCCAGTACACCCAACTCTTCATCTGTATCGCCACCGGTTCCATTTGCGCTTGGATAGAATAACGCGCTCCAGAATCCAGAGAAGTCCAGCTGTTTAATGCGAGCAAATAGGCTGCGTTCATCATGTTGAGTTTGCGGTTGAGTAACCACGGCAGGAAGGTGGTGCCAATTCATACCTAATTGGCTGGCCTCAGAAAATAACCATTGCTGCCAGAAATCACTCGACGTGCGGTTTAAGCGAGCGGCCAGTAGCTGCATTGACTCAGACTGATATTCTTGCGCCTCTATAATCAAGTAATCGATATTCGCGTGAAAGTTATCCATTCCTGGCCAAGGCTTAACGCGCAACTCCCAATTACCTGCCGCATCTTGGCGTCGTTCAACCACACCTGAGTCATTCACGTTCGGCTCTGTTGTTACCTCAACATCACCGCTACTGACTTGATATGCTGACGTTAGTAAAATAGGCATCGAATATTGTAGAGTCGGGTAAAGTGTCTGCCACTGATCGGTTAATTCAAAAGTACCTAATTCGATTCTTTCTATTGCAGTATTGGGATTTTGCAATGGTAAGTCTTGCTGATTTGAAACGTGAGATAACGTGACTTTCCCTTCTACTACCCTTAATTCAAGCTCCTCGATTGAGCCATTTACGCTAATAGCATAATCACGAGTATCACCATCCACTTTAAGCGAAGCAATACGCTCACTATCAGCAAAAACATCCGCATAAGCAGCGTCTATTTCATTTTTATTTTCAAGTTCAAAAATATACACATTACCCAACTCAATATTGGGCTCGTGGATATAATAGCTTTGTTCTTCATCCAACAATTGAGGTTGTAATAACGAATAACTCTCATTATTCGCTTGAGCAACAGAAGCAAACACACTGAAAATAGCGAATAAAGTAATCCCTTGTGGCACCACTGCCATTTTATTCATCATTTTATATTCCCTATACCTTTAATTCTTATAAAAATAAATCGATATAGTAAAGTAATATAAAAAATAACAAGCAATAGTCAAAAAACAGAAGGTACAATATATTTTACTTATAGGTATCAAAAATTAAATTAATATGTGAGTCGGAAAAATGACGTTTGAAACAGTCAAAAATATGACCCTGTGATTATTTTCGATAAGCTATGCCAACATTTTAAAATTAAACATTGTCATTTAATAAAAATCATGCGCGCCATATAATATGTAAATATTGAAAGGGAGGGCTTATATACCTCCATCGCTATTTCATCTAATTAAAATACGTTGCTCAACCTTTTAAATTGAACAACGTATCACTACTTATTAACGCGCTAACTGCTGCGCCAAACCACTATGCCTCACCGTTTTACTGCGGATAGTTTTGTGAACAACAGCAGGATCAGCGATCATTGTCAGGGTCTTTTTGGCGCGGGTAATACCGGTATAGATCAATTCTTTAGTCAGCAATGGCGAAAAATCACCTGGTAGAATCAAAAAAGTATGAGCAAATTCGCTGCCTTGAGACTTATGGATGGTCATAGCATAGGCCGTGTCATGGTCCGGAACTCGGCTCGGCAACACCGATTTAATACTGCCATCTGGCAATTCAAAAAACACCTTTAGCTTATCGACATCGCCTGTGTAATCCACCATACATAAACCGATATCGCCATTGTATAAGCCTAGGTTGTGATCGTTACGTGTCACCATGATAGGACGGCCGGCATACCACTGAACCTCACTATTCGCGATCATTGCTCGTTGATTTAATCGTTGTTCAATTCTCTGATTTAGGCCAACCACACCAAAGTCGCCTTCTCGAACCGCGCATAACAACCGATGATGAGCAAAAGTCGTCAATGCTAACTTTGCCGTTTTTCGTTGCCATTCGGCTAAAATTTCGTTTGTATTTCGGTCTTCACCAGTAGGCTCTAGCTTAATAACATCTAAATACGGTTTGTACGCATTCACCATACTTTTCAACAAACCTTGGTAAGCATTACCACTCAAATGATGCCATTGAATATCAGTAAATCCTTTTTCCCACACCTGATCAAAACCACGAATATCACTGGCATTAATGGCCTTCGCCAACTGGCCAATTCCGGAGCGCGCATCAAAGCGATAGCTTTTTTGCAGGACACACAAGCCATCTGCAACCGCGCTGCTTTGAGTCGATTTTTTGTTTGGTAGCACTCGTTGACAGTCAAACTGCGTCAGTTGCTTAATGGTGTCATTTTGCGCTGGACTGTACCCCTGAGAGGAAAACTCACAGATATCAGACAACACCGCTCCAGCCTCGACGGAGGCGAGCTGATCTTTGTCACCAAGAAGTATAAGGCGAGCATGTGGCGGCAACGCATCTAATAATCGATGCATCATCGGCAGATCCACCATCGATGCTTCATCAAGCACCAAAACATCAAGGTGCAACGGATTGTCTCGATTATGTCTGAATTCCACTCGGTTCGGAATCGCACCCAACAAGCGATGAATTGTGCTCGACTCGGTTGGAATTTGCTCCATGGTTTTAGGGTCAATCGCGAGGCTCGTCACCGCTTTACCAATCGACTCCGTTAAACGAGCCGCGGCTTTTCCCGTCGGTGCCACCAGCTTTATCACTGGCCCCTGCTTATCTGAACGCGATTGATGCAGCAAGGCGGCCAATAACTTGGTCACTGTGGTGGTTTTTCCGGTTCCCGGACCACCCGATATCACGGAGAAGCGACGTGTAAGCGCTACCGCCGCCGCTACTTTTTGCCAATTCAAACAAAGCGGCAGTGGAATCAAAGCGCTCAGAATATCAAGATCACTTACCTGGTTTGCCGCAAGCAGAACTCGATCCACCCCACTCCAATCGATAGCGTCAGGCAGCACCACATCTAATGCATCGCAAACGAGCTGTTGCCGTGTCACTTGAGTATTTTTGTCATTAGACAAAGCTTGTATTGACGCAAATAAATAGTGGTACTCACGAGCAAACAATCGATCTAACAGCTCAGCCGATTTCGATGGGTCTTCAATCGTAATTGGTGTTGCCATGGCATTGAGACGCTCAGCGATGGTTTGTTCATACCGGTAATAACGGTGCAAGTACAAACGCCCTCTTTGCCAAACCAGCGGAGTCGGCGAATCACCATTAGCGCTACTGGCGTTAAGACCATTAATATTAATCCTTTCTATGCTATTCGCACCGCTCAATACCGCCAACCAATCGACTTGGCTTACCACGCGGTCAATCTGCTGCGCCGCATCGCCATAGACCCCAAGTACACTCGCACTTGGTTGCAAGTTTGCGCCACCGCTGAGTGATGGTTGATGAGCTTCATTAGGGTCTAGATTCAAGCAAATATGCCCTTGGCCGAGTTGCGCACTTGTCAAAGCGGCTAGCCACATGACCTCAGCTTGATAACGTGACTCCAATGACGCGACAAACTTAGAAAACTGACGATCTAAAGGGCGTAATATTTTCTTTTCTGTTAAGAATTCAATGATCTCTGGTAATGACTGAAACCGATCCGACATTATTGTCCCTTCCCTTGTTGCTCACCTGAGTGCTCATGATGTGTAGTCTCACCGGAAATCAGCGCATCGAGCGCCTCAATCAATGCCTTTTGAGGCTTTTGGCTAAAAATACCCGAGGTTGAACCAGGCTCAATACCCCGTAGAAATAAGTAATACACCCCACCGATATGCTGGTCATAGTCATAATCGTTAATGCGTGTTTTAAGGAAGCGATGCAGCGCAAGGGCGTAGATTTGATATTGAAGATCATAACGATGATCGATCATCGCGTGATTCAGTTGAGCCTGCTGGTAATACTCCACCGAATCCCCAAGGTAATTCGATTTCCAATCAAGGACATAGTATTGGCCTTCATGTTCGAAAACCAAGTCAATGAAGCCTTTTAACATGCCGCTTACCGTATAAAAACCGAGGTCTTGAGCCTGCGCGGATAGATCATCGTAACGCTGTACGACACGATTAAGCGAGACAGCATCCAGAACCTCAATCGGCAATAAAAACTCCATTTCAACCAAACGTTGTGAGGGCGATTTGTCTCTTAAAAACATCGATGCGCCGTCAAGAGGCGTATCAAGAACGCGATCCACTAAATCATGAATAACAGGCAGCCATTGTGGCTCATATTGTTCTTTATCTAATAAGTGTTCAATCACCTCGCGGTTATGCTCAGATCTCACCGGGTCGGTAAACTCAATCTCTTCAAAGACGGTATGGAGGAACGTCCCTGGACGCGCACCTTTGGGAAAATGATAAATCGTTTTCTCCGGTTCAAGCAAAGACACAGTTTCCTCTTCTTGAGAAGAGTCGATATCAATGCCCGCCGATTCAATGAACACCTCGCGGTCGGAATGCTGATGCCCTTGCTTCACTAGGTTTGAATAGCTCGTCATTCTCCAGTTTCGGTCGATACCAGAGGCGAGCGTTTTAACACTGAGTGACGGCAGTTCCGTTTCTTTAGCTCGATAGAGTTCGTCATCAACACACGGCGGTGACACGACTTGGATCGCCGATTGCTTGCCTTCAAGTTGCCCTAGCGCTGAGGCCAGTTCGTTCACACCCAGCTCTTGTGCTTGTTGCACTAAATACCCTATAGCACTGTGGTGCACACCCGTCGGTTCCTTGGTTGAGCGACCATTACGCAGCGGAGCAATACCAATAAAACACCCATAGACAGCACGGGTCAATGCCACGTAGATAAGGCGCAAATCTTCTGCTAGCCGCTCTTTATCTGCTTGCGCCAATGCCGATTTTGACTGACTAAGGTCAATCACCGGAGATTGCAGGGCGTCATCGTAATATTTGGCCTCTGAGGCCTCGCGATAGCCAGTCACAAACGGCAGGTACACGAGATCATATTCCAACCCTTTCGACTTATGGATCGTGATAATTTGCACAAGGTTGCGTTCAGATTCTAAACGTTGAATGTGCTCGTCACTCCCCCCCAACCCTTGCTGCGCATCGTCAATAGATTGACCAAACCAACGTAACAGGGCGCTATCGCTCTCAAGATCTTGTCGTTCATTTTGCAGCAGCTCACCAAGATGAAGGTAATCCGTCAGTAAGCGCTCGCCGCCAGCCTCCGTCAATAACCGGCTCGCAATCTCACGCTTAAACAGTACCGCTCGCAGCATCGGCAATACCCCACGGGTCTGCCATAAGTGGCGGTACTCTTGAAACTCTGCCATCACCTTTTCCCACACGCTCTCTTCGTAGTTAAGATCATTGAGGTAGGAAGCCGATAACGCAAAAAGCTCACTGGCTAGTGCCGCTTTTAAGGCCCGTTCATCGCCTAAGGACCATACGGCTTGGAGTAGACGCAACAAATCAATGGCAACTGGACTGGCAAATACACTATCTCGATTAGAAAGGTAAACACTGGCAATACCGCGATCAGCCAGTGCTTGCTTAATAAGCTGACCTTCGGTTCCCGTTCTTACCAATACCGCCATGTTTCCGGCTTGAATCGCAGATTGCTTGTCCCCATCCACTAACACGGATGCATTATGTTGAGAGCCTGTCAGCACCTGTTTAATGTGTTGAGCCGTCGACGCCGCCATTGCGGTGACATATTCACCTTTTGGTAACGGCTTCTCGGCTTCTTGCAGCCAAAATTCGATGGCACTTTGTGGCTCGTCATTCAAACGCCAGTGACGAAGGTGGGCTTTAGGGTTCGCGTTGACCGCAAAGAAGGGAATATCGTCATCATACACAAACGGCGACTGCGCATGCTCAAATAGGGTGTTAACACTCTGAACCATGCTCTCACTTGAGCGCCAGTTCGTCCCCAACGTGTAGTGCTTCGTTACCTGATTTCTTGCCTTGATGTAGGTAAAGATATCGGCACCACGAAAGCCATAAATGGCTTGTTTAGGGTCACCAATCATGAACCAACCACACTGTGCGTATTCAAGGTAGACGCGACTAAAAATATGGTATTGCAGCGGGTCGGTATCTTGGAATTCATCGATCATCGCCACAGGAAACTGCTGACGTATTTTCTCTGCCAGTAAATCGCCCGATTCAAACTCAAGGGCAGCAGATAAATGCGTCAGTAGATCATCAAACGACAACCATTGCTTGCTCTCTTTAGCTTCAATCAGTCGTTGGCGACACTGGGTGATCGCCAACGCCAATAATGGTGTTTTAAGCTCCGGAGGTGACGCAAGCAGGGTTTCTATCGCAAGGAAAACCTCATGAGCTGGCGCGGTACCTTTTGGTGTTTTTTCATTCAATATCGCTTGAGAAAATTTTTCTAGTGGTTCTGGTAAATAGTAATCTTTTGTCTCGGCTTGCGACCATTGTGTCACCGCGCTAATCCAGATAGGCAGTGACTTTTTGGTATAACTGCGCTTGTTGACATCCGACTGACTGATGCAAGCTTCAATATCATCCGCTGCCGCGCTCCATTGAGCTTTTAGTGCTTGAATCGCGTTAAGGTTATCTTGATGTAACGCCGCCAAGTCAGTTGCACTGGCATGACGAGTAAAGGCGACAGCCGGCCCTGTCATATAACGAGAAATGTCTTTCAGCAAAGCGCTAGGGGTTGCCCACAGCTTTCTCACCTCACTTGCCAGCTCCAAACCAAGTGGATAAAACTGGCTGCGCCAAAAGTCTGCCACCACTTGTGCTTTTAATCGGCTTTCATCCGTAATGAATTCGTTGTTAAAACGAGCGCCCGATTCAAAGGCATTCTGGGTTAGCATGCGCTGGCAAAAACCATGAATGGTATACACCGCCGCTTCATCCATCTGCCTTTCCGCTTGTAATAGCGTCGTAACCGCAAAGCGATGGTCTTTAATATCCGCCAGTAACGGAGCAATCACAGGATCATCACTGTGGCCTCGCGCAAAGGCAATTCGGGCCTGATGAATCCGTGCACGGATACGGTCTCGCAGTTCTGCAGTGGCTGCTTCGGTAAAGGTCACCACCAGTATTTGGTCAACGGTAAGTGGATGCTGATGGCGAGAGGCGTCATCACCATGCCCAAGCAACAAACGTAAATAGAGGCCAGCAATAGTAAAGGTTTTCCCTGTACCCGCCGAAGCCTCGATCAGCCTCGCCCCGTGCAAGGGAAAACTCATTGTATCAAGTGCGATTGGTGCCTGAATATTCTTGTCTGACATGATGTGTGAACTCAACTTTGTGATCCAGTACTTAAAATTTAATTAAAACAATAAATTACGAGGTTAAAGCCATAATCCGTGCGATCCCATTCACGGAATCAATATTAGATAGGCACTACTATCATGCCTAACGAATTACGGTCCCTCTGACCCTGTGGCCGACCAGCGTACTCCCTACATATACTAATAATGCTGGCGGTCACTCCCCCCTATTTGCCGATGGGCGCTGTGGTTTAAAAGAACCCATCGCTCATGCCCACTCTCTCGATTTACTTTCTCTATCAGGCTATTAGCACTCATGATCGGCGTCAATCGTCGGCGTTTGTGGTCGCGGGAACCATTGAATAAAAGTCTTCGGCACTTTGGCTCATGGTTCGTGGCGCCTGTAAGACGCGCGCCGCCAATTGCTTGCTTTCTTGCGCCATGTTGTCGTCCCATTGTGGCCAGACTCTCGAGATATAAGGGTTTCCCCCCTCTCCAATCATCATGTAACCCCCGAGGAACTTGGCTTCCATTTTACTCAGCATTTTTTCGTCATCGGGTTTCCATGCGCCGCGGCTAAAGTTGGCCTCAATGCCTGCCATGGCCGTTTCAGGAAAGTACGCCAAGGGTTGATCGAGCCCTTCCACAAACAAAGACAACAGCTCTTTCAGATGCCCTGCGGCAAACTCCGCGTCCAACGCGGGTAAAACGCGATGCACAACGCCTTCTTTTTTGTCGTATGCCAGCATATGAGTGGCCTTAGTACTGCCTGTTACCGCGAGTAGTAAATGGTCAATCCACGCACTGAGATAATCATTGACACGCAGCCGCCCACTTCGGTATCGAACTAAACCCGACGAATACTGCCCGGTAATCCAGCCTTGCAGGCGAATGCGGTAGTGCCCCAAATCTACTCGTTGATTCACCTCACAATCATCCACCGCAGAGGTCGTCAACGCAGCCACAGCTTGCGCCAGCTCTTGCGTCTGCATCATGTTGCCCGCCAGTTCTAAATCACCGAAATGCCGCACAGGTAAGAAGCCTTGCGCTTTTTGCTGTTGTTGAAAGTCCGACATGGCCGACTCAGACAACTGACCACCATTTTTAACCAGTGTCGACAGCAACTCATTTCGCAGGCCAAAACTTTCTAGCCCATTGAGTGCGAAGGGTTCGTCTTCTTCGACCATAAAATGCTGCTGGTCAAATGAAACCTGCAGCCTACGATTAAATAAATACTGCACCGGCAAGCGCCAGAATCGCTGTAACTCGGTTAGGTCCAGCTCAACCACTTCGCCTAACGCTCGGTCAATCGGCGGTAGCACAAAATGCGTTGCCGAAGATTGCACCGTTTGTTCTTGCGAGCTCTGTCGCGCGGTGGGTAGCCACTCGGCCGCATAGCTCTGCTTATCGCTATTGGCATCAAAGTGCGAAGGGCTAAATGGCACCATTGGGTATTCTTGTGTTAGGCGCTGATTGAGACGCTGACCAGAATCATCCACATTCATATCCCCATCATCCGGCAAGCGATAATTTTGCTGACAGTACTCCATCAACTCAGACACTAGTACCGATGGCACTCGTTCAGTGTTGTCTTGGATAGAGCGTCCAACATAGCTGATGTAAAGGGATTGCTGCGCAGAAAGCAGCGCCTCGAGGAACAGATAACGGTCATCATCTCGTCGAGAGCGGTCCCCTGCCCGAGTACGCCCTGTCATGAGATCAAAACTCTCCGGCGGGACGCTTCGCGGATAGACGCCATCATTCATTCCCAGCAAACACACCACCTTAAACGGAATCGATCGCATCGGCATTAGGGTGCAAAAATTCACCTGCCCGGCAAGAAAGCGCTGACTAACACGTGAGCCCGACAGTTTATTGATAAAATACTGCCTGACGATCTTAGGGGATAAATGCTCGTCGAAACACGCATCTTGCAACTGTTCTTGCAGCCCTGAAATGGTATCTCGTATCGACTTAATCACGACTTCGCCTTCAAGTTCAACCTTGAAGAAATCATCCACCAGCTGATTAATCACCGTACGCCACTGCTCAATGTTAGTGGCCATGCTCAAGCGTTGCCTATAGCCTGCTATGGTATCGATAAACTGCGCTAATTTACCGGCCGTTTCTGCGCGCATACCTTGGGTCTGCTCATAAGGTGCTATCACATCGTCATCCACGCAAAGCAATCCGGACTCTTCACTGATTGCATAGCCTGCTAACATTCTTGATATGCCAAACATCCATGAATTCTGGCCAAACTCCGGCAAATCAAATTCGTGGGCGGTGTCCTCATCAATCCCCCAGCGAACCTGAGCTTCATCAACCCAAAGCTTGATCATGGCGTATTCTTGCTCATCGAGATCAAAACGCGCCAGTATGGCCGGTACATCAAGGAGCTCTAACAGCTCGCTAGAGGTACAACGCAACTCAGGCAGCGCCAAAAGCTGATTGAAGGCATTGAGTAGTGGGCTTTCTTTGTCTGCGGTTCGGTCTGATATGGAGAAAGGAATATAGCGCTCACCTGCGGCGTTACCAAATACCGCTTGAATCGAAGGGCTGTAAGCGTTGATATCCGCCACCATCACAATGATATCCCTTGGTTTGAGCTGGGGATCATTGTCAAACATGGTGAGTAGATTATCGTAAAGGGCTTCGACCTCACGCATCGCGCTATGACAGACGTGCAGCGTTAACGAGCGATCATCGTTGGCAATAACGGGTTTATGTTTGGACGTCAATATTATCGTGTCATTTTGATGCTCTTTAAAGTCTAAAATATCAGCTTGAATATGATGCAATAACGAATTCCTATCGATATCGACAAAAGGTTTAATTTCATTCGACTCAAGTTGAGAAAGCAAATAAAGGTTGTCTCGGCCTAACTTGCCCATTGAAGCTAGTAAGCTGTTTCCAGTATCACTCACATGAAGATCATCATGACTCAATTGTGGGTGCTGATAGCTATTGGCAGTTAATTTGGCTAAGTATTTACGATCTCGAGCATCACCCCAATAAATACGACAAGGGTTAGTAAACATCATATGTACATCAATATGTTGCCCAAGTGCATTTAACGCATCCAAATAACGCGGAGGCAATGAGGAAATACCAAACACAAACAATCGCTTTGGCAAACCCGCAAGCCGAGCATCCAATTGCTCACCACGACTGTGCGCCAAGGTGTCGATAAAATGCTCATACAAGTTGGCACGATGGTAAGGCGATTGGCCTAAAGCCAGTGTATGGTCATACAAAGACTGCCAAAGTTTTGGCTGCCAAGGCTGCTCATCTTCCAAGTCAGGAACCGACTGCCCTGATTCCCACGCGGCAATCCATTCCGGCCGATACACCAAATAACCATCATAGATATCGGCTATTTTTTCGGCGAGCTGGTATCGCTTCGATGCGTCGTCATCGTGTTCCAGATACTGGGCAAGAGGAGCGAAATCTTCATCATCAAGGTGATGCGGCAATAGGTGCATGATCTTCCATGTCATCGCTTCTTTATTAAAAGCACTGCGCTGAGGAACATCATCAAGCACTTGAGTAAAGCGCTCCCAAATAAAAGTGGCGGGTAAAGGAAAATCGGTGTTCGCCGCAATCCCAAACTCTTGCGCCATAGCAATGTTGAGCCATTGTGACATGCCTGGGCTTTGTACCAGAATTTGTTCTTTTTCGAAGGGGTTGGCTAGCGGGTCGATCTTAATAAGCTGCACCAACAGAGATTTGAGTACATCTATTTGATTTGAGTGATAAACGGTGAACACGTTGCCGCGCCTTTTGCAGATAATCCTTGTGTAAGATTATCACATAATTTCGTGGCAACGCATGATGGTATGTGTGTATTCAAGTTCCTAAGCACAAACCTTTGTCGTTTGTGGTCGAGTTTGTGGTCGATAAGCCAACATATAACGCAGCGCAACGTAGCTAACAACAATACTTGCGATAACCAATTCAATATTTGCTAAGACCATCACTTGATTGACCGCATCCTGCGCCACCCCTACATTGACCATCCATGCTGCCAATTTAAACAAAGCGGTAGCGCCAATCACCAACGGGAAAGTAAAGGCCGCATAACCCGGGCTAAATGGTAGGCGTATCAGTTTAATAAAGGCGAGATAAATCACCATCGTCATCAACACAGCAATACCAAACAACAAGGCGACAAGGACTGGCGATGGGTTTGAGACAACGGTTAGATACCCTGCTAATGACAAGCTCGCAGGCGCGGCCAATATTGCTAATGTTGGTTTGGCAGCGTCAGGCACTTCACCGGCAAAAATTAAGCGATAAACCATACAAGGCAGCATAACAGCGTAGATAGCAATACCAAAATACAACACCGCATCCGCCACTGGCGCTAACGCTGGCGTACCCGAAAATGCAACATCTGCGACCACAATACCAATAGGGGGTACAAACCAGCTTGGCACCATATGATGCAGTTTAAAGTCTCGGCTACGGTGATAGATAAAGCTCACTAGGAACACGACATGCAATGCGACCGCACCTAACCAGATACTGTCACCCAGTACAGGGTAGAAGTGGCCAACTGAGTTGGACACGACCATGGTTCCCATCGCAAACGTTGGTACAACACTGCCCACAACCGGATGAGCAAGATCTTGTCTTAGCAAGTGACTATGAAAAAGAAACTTATACGCCAACAACACAAGCAGTAGACCGGCAATGGCCGCACCCGTCCATTGCGCCATGTGATTAAAATCGCCCGCATTTTCCCAACTCCATCCAAGGCTTGCGATCCCTAACGCCAGCCCTGCCATTGGGGTTGGTGCATTTTTCACTTGATGGTGAGTTCGTTTTGCTAGTGCAATCATAACCATGCCTGCTCGTTTTATTAAGTTGCGCTCATGATAAATCTAGTTTACGTTTAGGTATATCTATTTGTTTTCAACAGCCGTTCATAAAAACTTAACATGAATACTAATATTTCACTGAAACAGCTCAAGGTATTTGTTGCGGTTACTCAGCACCAGACCTTAACCGCCGCCTCTGACACCCTGTTCTTATCAAAAGCAGCGGTCAGTATGTCTTTGAGTGAACTGGAAAAACAGATCGGTCATGCGCTATTTGATCGTGTTAACAACCGGCTAGTGATCAATCAAGAAGGGCAAAAATTGCTGCCCCTCGCTGATGAATTATTGAGCCGAAGTAAGGATATTGAATCCCTTTTTTCTGAGGAACAAAGTTTTCGTGGTCAGCTGCGCATCGGCGCCAGTGACACGATTGGTAATCAAGTCGCCCCCTATTTATTGAGCGAATATCGACAAACGTTCCAACACAAAGCGCAGCAACTTTTCATATCAAATAGCGCCCTGATCTGCCAGAAATTAGTCGACTACGAACTGGATATTGGCTTAATTGAAGGCAAGACACTGCATCCTGAATTAGAAAGCACCCCCTTTAGTGAAGATGAGATGTGTATCGTAGCCAGCGTTTCGCATCCACTCACTCACGCTGGGGTAATTGACCTCTCTATGCTCGAAAACAGCGAATGGATACTGAGAGAACCCGGGTCAGGCACTCGTGAGTTTTTCTTAAGAACGGTGGCACCGCGTATTGAGGTATGGCATGAAGCATTTCAACTCAATACCACCGAAGCCATTCTCAATTGTGTATCGTCTGGTTTAGGGTTAGCGTGTATCTCAAAACTCGCTGCACAAACGGCGATTCAAGACGGACGAATCTGTGAGCTCCCCGTCTCTTTGGATATGAAACGACGCTTTTGGTTACTGTTCCACAAAGAAAAATATCAAAGCCCATTACTACGATCGTTCATCACGTTTTGCCAACAGTGGGACAATACAAAATAATCCATGGTTCCTGTCTGTGGCACGGCTTCACACCAACAACCAGCCACAGAGAATAGTAATTAGGCAATCAGTTCTCAGTTTTACCCTACTGACTGGACAAGCACTTTCAACCTATGTATAAACAGACAGTATTGTCGATAAAAATTTAACTTGTTAGAGGATTAACCATGGCTGTAATCGTCAAGTACGTGGTGGAACGCAACGGAGAAGAAAAGATGACTTTTACCTCTAAAGCTGAAGCTGACGCTTATGATAAAATGCTAGATACTGCCGATGAGTTGTTTACGCTACTCGCTGAAAGCAAAATCATTGAAACGGAAGATAAGCAAGAAGAGCTCTCTTTGTTCTTAGCTCAGCATAAAGAAGAAGTGCTTTACGCACTCGGAGCAAAGCGTAAACCAACGCCGAAAAAACCAAAAGCGGTTGAGGCAGTTGAAGCTCAAGATGACGCGGCTTAAATAAATACCATACTAACCAGCTTAAAGTAACGCACTTTACGCTGGTTTTTTATTTGGATGATATGGTCGCCAGTTTTGTCCTTTATGGGCACGTATCCGATCGTGTGATTTAATGAACGTGAATTTTCTCTCATAAAAGCTACTGATTGGATCTACCCTAAACACACCTACCTATTATGTGATGTCTATTTCACCATGTTAAATTTTACTCAAAAGCACAAACGTATTATCGCCAAGATAAGTTTGGGTACGGCTGTTTTCCTTCTTCAATTTCAGTCGTTCTTTACTGCCGAAAGAATCATTGGATACCCGTTTAATTTCCTGTCATACAGTGGTAAATCGGATAGTTACTTTTTTTTCCTCTCTAGATTTTGTTACTCATTCGCGTTTTGGGCTGTCATTATTTTTGTCGTTTTAACGTTGATTAGACGATGGCTTCCTGATCATGATGCTGCCTAGGTAGTGCCCACATAAACTTTCGTCAATTAGTAGATGATAATGACAGGCAAAGAAAAGCTGTTAGTCATACATTTTTCGGTAGACTAACTCACCGAACACTGATTTGATGGCACTGGTCGCTTCTCCTTCGCCAATTGTTTGAGCCAAATGTTGCTTTAATCTGAGCACGCCACCGCGAGAATATGGACTAGTCCCATCCTTCAAGATATTTTGAAGGAGCATCTCAACAACTTCTCTAAACACGTGATTACTTTCATCTTCATAAGCCGATACCCATGAGTCAATAAACTTGTCCTTCGTTTCAAAATCAAGCATCTCTAAAAAGAGAGGAAAAATCACGCCTTGAAGGGCAGTGGCAAACATAATGCTGCTGGGGTAATACGCTTGGATACTACTTTTTCGGACATTAAACTCTTTGGCAAGGCGGTCATAGGTCACAGATGACCAACCTTCATTAAGAAAAATCTTAACAATGCACTCGTCCATTCTTTCCTTTTTTTGTCTTTTTTCTTCCGCGGTAATTCGCGCCATCATCTTCAACCGACTCGTATCTAGGGAATGACCAGCATACAGAGTTCCTGCCTCACAAGCAATTTTAAGTACTGGTACCAAATAAGTCTTGCAATGCGTACCAGTACGCATTAGACTGCATCGCACTTGACCAAGAGAGATTTCTGGTTGAAAGAACAATTCATAGTCAAAATTTTTTATCATTAATTGGTACTAGCACCAGTTAAGTCGAAAGCGAGAGTAACATGAAAAAAACAGTTTTATCTTCACTAGTATTAGCAAGTTTGGTGTTGGTTGGATGTGATGATAGTTCGACTTCAGAATCGCCAGCACTGCAAGGTCGCACTGTTAGTGTTAATGCGACACTAGCTAATATTTCAGAAATGAACGCATTATCTAATACGTGCCTAAAAGACGTGCAGTTACCAAAGAGTAAAACGGTCAAAACGCCTGAATTCGAAAGCAATGTATGTGCGATACAAGACATTGACGGCAACGTTCATTATGTTCGAACCAGTAGCTATAAACTGTCAGTTACTGATACGTACGGAACAAAAGATTATGACATCAACGATATTGTTCTCGATGGAATGCAAGACGTCGAAGTTTTTGGTGATGCTACGTTCAAAATTACTCCGCAACATGTCGATGGCGAATACAACCAGTTTTATTCCTACTATCTAGTTGAAGGCGAAGAAGACGTTCCTGGAAATGAAATGTATGTGGAAATAAAAGTAGAGAACAAGAACTTTTCCTACGTTACTTTCACAGTAACTGACCGCGAAGACATCGATTTCTATCATTCAACGATTACTGAATCTCGTGAGGAACCAAAGAACTTTGGGGCAACCGGCTCAGCTTACGAAGATGATTATAAGGAAGTGGTTTACGACACTCATGCTTATCGTTACATAACGAGAGATGCTGAAGTTTTAGTTACTGCTAACAATGGCGCATCAACTATTGCATCGATTGACTTCGAACCCTTAAAACACTACGACTTTGGGGAATTAAAGATCGACCCAAAATCAGGAGTAATCATTATTACCCCTCCAGATTTTGGAGATCCAATTGAAATAATTCCGACACCAGTCACTCCAGTAATAAAGCCGTCACAGGTTGATAATGCTGAGCTAGTGTCTTTCGATCAAAACGGTTTTGGTGTATTCAGTACGGTAGCGAATAACAGAGGATTGGCAGAACCTTGGTTGTATCCCGAGGTGCAGTTTGAAGATGGCCAGAAGTCTTTGAAGCAGTTTGAGTTCAGCTATGAACTCGAAGGACATAACAGTTTTAGCACTTTTATGAACATCTACCTATTGGATGAAGCAGGCACTCTAGTTCGTGCTATTTATTATCCAAATGGCGACGTAACAGTTGATGATGGTGCAGCGCCTATGGATAAAACCACGTTTATTGAAACCTATGGCAGCTACAAATTAGCAGCGCGAATGGATGGTACGAGATTCAAAACTAACTTTATTGTTCGCGTAGCTGATGACAATACAGAAGCAGATCTACAATTTAAAGTTAAAGATTTTACAGTCAAAGAGCTATCGCCAGTTGTCGTATCAGAACAGTTGGTTGGAGGAACTATTCTTGATTCAATCGATGATACTAATAATACTGTAGACATTGAACTTACTGGTAACCCTCAATCAAGCACCGACAATCCACTTTGGGTTTATTCAACCACCAAATTTCCAGCTAAAGAAGGCGACGCGCCTACTTTAAGTCAGGTATCGGTAGATGTAGACGTTGAAGTTTCTGATACATTTTCGAATAAGGCTGCTTCTGACGCCTATATCAACATTTACCTTGATCGCTGGAACGAGACAGAAACATTTGCGTTATATGTTTCGGGGCCACGTAAAGGACAAGTCGTTCAGCGAACTCACCGAGAAGACGAAGAGAAGGAAGAATATTCAAGCTATAATGCTTTTCAAGCTACCTATCCTGATACAAAAGTGAAAGGACTTACTGAAGGATTAAAGTTAAACACTAACTTTATACTTCGCTTTGGTGATAATGACAATGGTAAAGGTGAACAGGGTGATTTATTGGGTGAGGTGGTTTCCATCAATTCATTTGATATCACAATCGATCAGACCCGCGCAAAGTAAGACAATTATCTCAGCGATAGAGTGGGGTTTCTTTATAGGACCCCACTTTGTCTTTTTACCATAAAGTGTTCCATTTAGCCTTTAGCCTTTAGCCTTTAGCCTTTAGCCTTTAGCCTATGATGAGCAGAAAATTCGGGTCTGTATACACGCAACAGAGCTTGGTACATTGCTCATCACCATAAATGAAAATAGCCGTCATTCCCTTGAAAAAGGGAATCTTAATCAGAGCGTTATAAACCTAGTATTGGTACTTAGGTTCTCTTTAAAGTGAATCACACTCTATAGAAGATCCTCGTTTGCACGAAGATAACAACTTAATTGAGACGGATTAGAATTAATCTTTGTCATCTATCCACAACAATCCATACCTGCCAGTCTTATGGCCTCGATCTTAATATCGCGAGTTAACTCGCCACATTTCTTTTTGGCGAAAAGTGTCTCCAAAAAGACAACCAATATCTTTTTACAGACTTTTGCCGTGTTTCCCCTTTCATCTGCAGGTCGCTCTCTTTAAGATGAATGTCATCAACAGAATCTAAGCGGTTGCGCCACTTGCTACCGTTTATGGACAATTCAAAATGGAGAACGATAGTCATGGCAGCATTTTCACTCGCCTTTGGTACTGCAACTAAAAACCGCGACGGAAAAATCATTGAAGCATTTTTTCCTCACCCGCGCCTTAACCCTAGTGATGCAGCAGTAGCGGCAATTGCTGAGGTCTCTGGGTACACTCAAGGCAACCAAGCTATCGAAATCACCGCAGCACAAAGCGCTCAACTCGCCACCGCTTTTGCTAACGCTGATGACGCGCAAAATGCGGCTTTTGCAGAAAAAGCGGCGCAATCAGCACAGCCACTTGTTCTTGTTGTGCTTGCTAGCGATGAAAAACCACAATCTGTGGCAGAAGGCTTCCTTAAGCTACAACTGATTTCAAACCGCCTTGTACAACCTCACGGTACGGTGCTTGATGGTATCTTTGGTCTACTGCACAATATTGCGTGGACAAACCAAGGTCCTATCGACCTTCCTGAGCTTGCTGACCGCCAAATCGAAGCTCGCCTTGCGGGTCAAGCTCTAACCGTAGATTGCGTTGATAAATTCCCTAAAATGGTTGATTACGTTGTACCAACGGGCATTCGTATCGCCGATACTTCTCGTGTGCGTTTGGGTGCTCATGTGGGCGAAGGCACCACGGTTATGCACGAAGGTTTCATCAACTTCAACGCCGGCACAACAGGTGTTAGCATGGTAGAAGGTCGCATTTCTGCTGGCGTGGTTGTCGGCAACGGTTCTGATATCGGCGGTGGTGCTTCTATCATGGGTACACTATCTGGTGGTGGTACTGTGGTTGTTTCTATCGGTGAGAACTCACTACTTGGCGCGAATGCAGGGCTAGGTTTCCCACTTGGCGATCGCTGTACGGTTGAATCAGGTTTGTACGTGACGGCTGGATCTAAAGTTCGCATGTTAGATTCAACAGGCCAAGAAGTTGAGATTGCTAAAGCTCGCGACCTTGCTGGAAAGTCAGACTTGTTGTTCCGTCGCAATTCAGTGACTGGACAGATTGAATGCCTAACGAACAAGACAGCGGTAGAGCTTAACAGCGAATTACACAGCAACAACTAAGGCTTCAACACGTGAGTCGTCAGTTCATAACTCACGATAATTATTGCTCGTATCTTTAGAAACAAACAATAACGTGCACAAAAAAACCGAGTGTTTCATACACTCGGTTTTTTATTGGGCGGACGACGCAAAGGAGTCTGTTAGTCCATTCGCTTGTCTAAATGTCTACCTAACACGTCCAATCTCCAGCCTTGCATAACATCAGGCAATGCAGCTGGATCGCGGTCTTTCTTCCAGACCCACGATAAAAACTGATTCAGTTGTTTTTTTGATGCTAGGAATTCAGTGGCAAGCCCTGTCTGCTGCGATGCTGCTTTCACTTCATCTTTTAGCACTTTGAATACTTGCTTGTAGCCTGGGAAATCCATTAAGCGTTCGATTTGCTCAGGGTAGTCAGCTTCTGAGCAGTGCTGCGCCTTTTTCACAATGCCAGCAATCCGCTCAGCATGTCGACGAATAGAACGAGGATCCATCCCTTCTTCTTCCATCTTTTTCGGTTGCGTTAATCCAAACCGAGCGATGGTCCATAGATCTTGTTCTTTCACAACAAAATTCAGCGCTAAATCGCGTTTAATCGCTTCTTTGAGTCGCCATGTTGCCAATGGTTTAAGCGCCGCTAACTGCTTAGGACTCAGCTGCCACGCGCCTTTGATATCCAAATATGCCAGCTCTGCGTTTGGTGTTTTACCGCGCTTTTTGGTCATCAATTCCGACTCTTGCAGCGCCGCATCCCACCAGCCTTTATCGTCTACTTTTTGACTAAGCTGCTGATACAATGGCCATAAATAAAACACGTCTGCCGCGGCATAATCCAATTGCTTTTGAGTCAAAGGACGCGCTACCCAGTCGGCGCGTGATTCACTCTTATCCAGCTGCACATCAATGTACTCATCCACCAGAGCGGCAAAACCAGTCGACAATCCGTAGCCTAGGAAAGCCGCCATGATTTGTGTATCAACCATTGGGAAAGGCATACAACCAAAGCTGTTCGCAAAGACTTCTAAATCTTCACCACAAGCATGCAGCACCTTAAGAACTGACGTATCTTGCAGCAAGGCAATGAATGGAGAGAAATCGCTGATGGTTAGCGGATCAATCAAGGACAGTTGATTACCGTCATAAAGCTGAATTAGCCCCAGTTTAGGGTAATACGTTCGGATGCGAACAAACTCGGTATCCAACATCACAACGTCGGATTCGCGAGCCTTAGTACATACCGACTCTAATTCGGCGAATTCTGTAATTATCTGATATTCCACGATGACTCTCTTAAAAAACAATGCCAGCACTGAGGGCTGGCATTTTAACACTGATAGTAACAAAAGGTTAACGCTAAACCGTTTTTTCTGACGTTTGTGTCAGTTTAGCGTCGTTCTCTTCTCGAAGTACTCGGCGCAAGATTTTGCCTACGTTCGTCTTCGGTAGATCTTCTCTGAATTCGACACGCTTAGGTATCTTATAGCCAGTGAGGTGAACACGGCAGTGCTCGATCACTTCTTCTTTCGTCAGGCTATTGTCGCTTTTAACGATATACACCTTAACCAGTTCACCGGAGGCTTCATTCGCCTCACCGATAGCCGCAACCTCGAGCACCTTATCGTTGAGCGCAATAACATCTTCAATTTCATTCGGGTAAACGTTGAAGCCCGAGACCAAGATCATGTCTTTTTTGCGATCGACAATATGCAGGAACCCGTCATCGTCAAACTTCACAATATCACCTGTCGATAACCAACCCTCTTGGTTGATGACCTCTTTCGTCGCTTCAACGCGCTGCCAGTAGCCTTGCATCACTTGTGGGCCACGAACTTGCAGCTCACCAGGCGAATCATCCGTTACCGGTTGACCTTCATCATCAACAATGCGTATCTCTGTCCCCGGTACAGGCAGGCCGATAGAACCATTATATTCTTCTAGATCATAAGGATAAGCGGCAACTAATGGCGAACACTCTGTCAAGCCGTAGCCTTCGAGCAGTAAGCATCCTGTCGTTTTTTTCCATTGCTCTGCAACGGCGCGTTGTACCGCCATCCCACCGCCAACGGAAAGCCTTAATCCTCTGAAATCCAACTCATGGAAATCTTCATTATGAATCAGTGCATTGAACAAGGTGTTGACGCCAGTGATCGCAGTGAATGGGTACTTCTGCAATTCTTTAATGAAGCCAGGGATGTCACGCGGGTTGGTGATGAGCAGATTCTGTCCACCCATTTCGATAAACAATAAGCAGTTCACCGTCAGTGCAAACACATGATAAAGCGGCAATGCCGTCACCACGAACTCTCGCCCTTCCTTTAGTATTGGCGAATACATGCCTTTGGCTTGCAGGACGTTCGCAATCATATTGCGGTGGGTCAAGATTGCGCCTTTTGCGACCCCGGTGGTCCCCCCGGTGTATTGCAAAAAGGCAATATCATCACCCGACATAAATGGTTTCACGTACTGCTGTCTGCGGCCTTTATGCAGCGCTTGTCGAAACGAAATTGCGCCCGGCAGGTTGTATTTTGGCACCATACCCTTGACATACTTCACGACAAAATCGACAACCGTCCCTTTTGCTCGTGGCAGCATTTGCCCAAGGCTCGTTAAGACAACGTGCTTGATCGGTGTATTCTCCACCACCTTTTCTAAGGTACTGGCGAAGTTCGAAACAATTACGATGGCTTTGGCATCGGCATCGTTGAGCTGATGTTCTAGCTCGCGCGGAGTATAAAGTGGATTCACGTTAACGGCGATAAGGCCGGCTCGCAATATACCAAACAATGCCACAGGATATTGCAGCAGATTAGGCATCATAATCGCGACACGATCACCCTTTTTTAGCTTGAGATCGTTTTGTAAATAAGCAGAAAACGCACGGCTGCGCTCCTCTAGTTTACGGAACGTCATCACCGAACCCATGTTGACGAAAGCCGGCTGATCGGCAAACTTGTGCACCGACTGCTCGAACATCTCTACTAACGAAGGATACTGATCCGGATTGATATCCTCAGGCACGTCACTTGGGTATCGAGAAAGCCAAGGTTTATCCACAATTACACTCCTTGCGTATTAAGTCTTTTGTTTGAAATTCGAGATAACAAGTCATCAACAGGTCGTTTGTTTAACAATTTGTTAATTTCTTCTACAGCCCGAAAAATCGTTACTTGTTGGTATTGCTTGTTATTACAGCACAGGCAACCCGTTCACGCACGAAAGACTCAAACACTTGTTTAATTTTTGTTAACTAGTTCAGAAATTAGTTCAAATACTCTAGCGGGAGATTCTAAATGGCAATGATGATCACCCTCTACCCATTCAATTTGAGCGGCATGAAGCTTTTCAAGCATGGCATCATTTTGTAGCATACGATAACCAGAACGCCCTAATATCACCAAATGAGGCATGACAATCGCCTGCATGATAGCGGCAGCGTGAGGCTCCGACATTCGGTATACCGATTCACACTTGAGTTTGCTATCGTGACGCCAATACCACTTACCTTCGACCTGCTTAACATCTCTTTCTACAATCGGTCGAACGCTTGTCAGATCGAGCTTTGTCGCCTGCATTCGCATGGTTATCGCATCATCGAAAGACGGCAGTGCTCGAGCGCTCTTTTTTCTCCAGCGTTCGCGACTTTCCACCCCTTTTCTTAAACGGGTAACGCTTTGCTCTGGCGATTCAGCGATTGGAAAGTGTGCCTCAATTTGAACTAATCCTGCCACGTTGTCAGGAAAGGCCGCACTATAGCAACTTGCGATCAATGCACCAAGTGAATGTCCAACCAAGATTGCATTGATCGCTTGAAGATTCACCAACACGCGGTGTAAATCATCAATATAGTCATGAAAGCTATAAAAATGATCACCATTCTTGTGTGTTGAAAGCCCATGGCCCGGTAAATCTATCGCGAGAACACGCCAATTAGGTTGCAATTGCTCTATGATGGAGAGCTGTTTATGAAAGCTGGCAGCGTTATCCATCCAACCATGAATAAAAACGACCGTCTTAGCGGTCGTCTTTTGGGATGAGTATTCAAGATAGGCAATGTTTTGCTCACCTATCTCAATATATTTTTCGGTAAATAAAGACAAGGTTATTTCACCTCTTTAACCACGCGCCCTTGTGTCGGGCCGTAGTAAAAGTCGTCACAGTAATACCCCCAACACGAATTGAATGAGCTGTTATGACGATTGATGATTAAACGCTCTTCGACTCGCCATAAGTATTGTCCATACGCGTTAATAACGGGGAAATCAGCCTCAAACTCACCAACTTTTCCGCGCTCGACGCCGGCCTTTTTGCCGCCCACAGTGATAAGTCGACCGCGTGAATAGGTGACAGGATCAACGAACCCGTCGACATACGCGATGAAACGGCCATTGGGTTCTTGATCGATGTCTGGCTTGCCATACTTATCAATGGGTAAGTTGACGATTTCAATGCGAGTACGTGACGCAAGATTGGTCACAGTATCAATCACACCGCCGAGGCGTACCTCAATACCATCACTTGCGTCAACGACGGGTTGATATTGCGCCACCACATTTTCATTCGTAGTAGCGAGTTGATCGGGCAGACTGCCACAGGCAGTAAGGAGAAAGGAAAGGCACAGCGCCCCCCACATTTTTATCGATTTCATCATGGCTGAGTCTATAAGTCCTAAATAAAAGTGAATCGTTCTTATTATCATACGTACATATCGACACCAAAGAGTTGTTCAAGTTCCTCTCTCTTAGCTCGATTCATCACATTCATATAGGATTCAAGGGCTTTCTTAGAGCGTCCCTCAGGTAGATCATATTGAATATTGGCTCGGTCTATGTCGGCTGTCGATACGTTATTGACCGAATTCGCCACCGCTTGGGCGACTTTCGTCACTTGTGTAGACTGATTCGTCTGAGTCGCCGATTTAGATGTCGAGGTGCCAGACACCGATTGTTTGCGTTTGGCTTTATTCGTCCGCTGCTGCGAGTAGACAGTAGGTAAACCCTGAATCGAAACCATAAACCTGACCTATTTGATGAGTGCCTTTAATGACACCAAGAGCATTCGTATAAGTGTTAGGCGACGTAAAAACGGCTCATATAAAAAGGGTTAAGCCTTCACTTAACCATTTTATCAATGTGTTATTCGCGGCCTGGTAGTTTTTTCCAAGTCACATTATCACGAAGATAAACCGGGCTCGCTTCTTCCGCAGCCACTACGTTGCCTTTCGCTAATTCATACTGCGCCAAAAATGCGATGTCCTCGGCTTCAGGGTACAAAACACCAGACACTTCTGTCGTCAACGCTAGCGTCGAAAGCGATTCAGCATAAGCGTCCCATCCTGTACCAGCGGTTACCCACGTATGCTCATCGGCTGACGTATTCGCCACAACAGCATCCGGTGCGACCACTTGCTCTGCATCAAACTCGGTCCAATCGCCATTTTCTGCACGCTCGAAACGTCCCCAATACACCTCACTCATGCGAGCATCAATTGCGCTAGCAACGTGCGTTGCGCCATTTTCTCTGAAACAGCCCTGCGCCATCGCTTTAAGCGTAGAGATACCGATCATGGGTAAGTCTGCACCAAATCCCAGCCCCTGGGCGACACCGATACAGATACGAACCCCCGTAAAGCTACCTGGACCACGCGCAAAGGCAAGCGCATCAAGGTCATGCAGCGTTAGACCCGCTTCATTTAGTAACTCATCAACCATTGGCAGCACTTTTTTGGTGTGATCACGCGGTGCAAGCTCGCTACGAGTATACGTTTTATCACCGACCAAAAGCGCTACAGAGCAGTTTTCAGTGGCGGTATCAATTGCTAGAATTTTGTTAGTCATCTATTTCTCAATGGGTGCTTTTTCTGTCGCATTTTGCTGGGATTGTAGCAAAAATGCCTCTATTTTTTCGAGGTCTCGCGTTCTTGGAATCGGCGGTAAACTGGCCAAGAATGTCGCGCCATAATCACGAGTCACCAATCGGTTGTCGCAAATAATGAGCGCCCCACAATCTTTTTGGTCTCGAATCAGTCGACCGACCCCTTGTTTTAGGGTGATAACCGCATCCGGTAATTGGACATGGTTAAAAGGGTCCCCACCCTGTAGCTTACAATCCTCGATCCGTGCTTTTAAAAGCGGGTCATCAGGAGCCGTAAACGGTAATTTGTCGATAATAACACAGCTCAATGCGTCACCTCTAACATCTATTCCCTCCCAAAACGCGCCGGTCGCCACCAACAGTGCATTACCCAACTCCATGAACTCAGCCAACGTTTTTTGTTTACTGGTTTCTCCTTGCAACAACACTGGCAGAGACAAGGTTTCACGAAAGCGCTCCCCTAACTCTCGCATCATGCTATGGGATGTGCACAGAAAGAAGCAGCGCCCTTGGTTTTTTTCGATGACGGGGGCCAGCATCGACACCAGTTTTTCAGCCAACCCTTTACTATTAGGCTCTGGCAGATAACGAGGTACACACAACCGAGCTTGTTTGGAGTAGTCAAAAGGGCTTGGCAGTGAGAATTGTTGTGTCGGTGTCAATCCCAAACGAGAGGTGAAATGCTGGAAGTCCTCCGACACCGCCAGGGTGGCTGAGGTAAAGATCCACGCTCCGCCTTTTAGCTCAATCTGCTCATGAAATTTGTCAGCGACGCTTAATGGTGTGATATGTAAACTAAACTGCCTCGGCGTTGTATCGTACCAATATGAATACCCAGTGATGGATACATCACACACTCGCTCGATACGCCCTTTGATTAGGTTTGCACGTTCGAATGCCGTATCCAACAATTGGCTTCGCCCTAAGGCAAGCTTCAACACGTCGATGCACAACACCACCGAATCTCGCAGCCTTTCGACCTCTCGTAATATAGACGGTGACTGTATCGCATCACGCCAGTTGCCGCGGAAACCGGTATCACCTAATACAATTCGTAGATCCATCGCAGCTTGAGACAAGCGATCACCCGCTTTTTGCAATTGCTTCATATCCCGCGCTTCAGTGCGGTAGCCAATATCAATATCTTTTGCCAATTCTTGGATCTGGCGGCTCGACAATGATTGCCCAAAATACTGACTAGCAATATCGGGAATCTGATGCGCTTCATCGAAAATAAACACTTCAGCTTCCGGAATCAGCTCCCCAAACCCTGTTTCTTTAATCGCTAAGTCGGCTAAAAACAGATGGTGATTGACGACGACGACATCGGAATCCAACGCCCGCTTTCTGGCTTTTAAAACAAAGCAGTCTTGAAAACTCGGGCAATCTTTACCCAAGCAATTGTCATTGGTTGAGGTAATAGTGGGGATGACAGGGCTGTCCTCGGCAATAGCATCACACTCCCCTAAATCGCCTGATTGAGTCTCGGATGCCCAACCTCGCACCTTGACCAGTTGCGACAACAGCTCAGTATTGGTTTCGGTGGTGTGGCTCTCTACCATTTGACGACTTAGACGGTCATGGCATAAATAGTTGGAGCGCCCTTTTAACAGTGACACCTTACCGTGAAAACCGAGTGCATCCACCATCAGGGGGAGATCACGGTGAAACAGCTGCTCTTGCAGGTTTTTTGACCCGGTACTAATGATGGTTTTCTTGCCGCTAAGTAACGCTGGAACCAAATAAGCGAAGGTTTTCCCCGTGCCCGTTCCCGCCTCAACAACCAGTTGCTGATCTTGTTGGATCGCGGCTTCTACCGCATTCGCCATATCGAGCTGTGGCTGGCGCGGTTGAAAACCAGGGATCACTTGCCCTAAAGCGCCCCCTGATGCGAAAGCCTTATTTATTGCCTTAGATACCATTACACCGAGTCATTTAGATTCTAATGCCACCAGTATACCCGAACAAGGGGACAAGCTTGAACCTCTCAAATCGTTTCTGCTTTTAAAAGTAAAAAATCAAGGTGAGTTATCATTCACACTCACCGCTCTTTATTAAGAATAAACACGTGTCGGTTTGATTTTGTTGAAACCTTATGCAAAATCGATTAAAACTGGGTGACAGATTGCGTGTTACTGCATTAAACGCTCCAAAATTAGGCGTACCAACGCTGAATATATTGACGCTAAACATACCAAAGCGGGATACGCACCAAACTTAAATCCTCTTGATCGTAAGTTACGATTCACTTCAATAGATTGTCTATTCAACATTATTGAGATCGAGTTACTTCAATTGGTTCAGAATTTTTACTATTTCACGGAAGCCGTAAATCATGGAAAAGAAAACTCTGCTAACGCATTGCAACGATGCGCCGGGGCTCATCTCAAAGATCACCAACATTTGTTACAAGCACCAGCTGAATATCATCCATAACAATGAATTTGTGGATAATGCCAGTGGTCATTTCTTTATGCGTACTGAGCTTGAAGGTTATTTTAATAATCAAACCTTACTCGCCGACCTTGACCAAGCTCTGCCTACAGGGACCAAACGCTCACTGGTCGATTCATCACGAAAACGTGTGGTTATTCTCGTCACAAAAGAAGCGCACTGTTTGGGCGATATTTTGATGAAAAACTTCGATGGTAGTTTGAATGTAGACATTGCCGCAGTAGTCGGTAACTACGACACCCTACAAGGGCTAACGGAAAAATTTGATATCCCTTATCATCACGTTTCTCATGTGGGACTGAATCGTGAAGAACACGAAGCAGAAATGCTCAATGTCATCGACCAGTATGATGCCGATTACCTTGTACTCGCCAAATACATGCGCGTGTTAACACCTAGCTTTGTTGAAAAGTATCACCATAAGATCATCAACATACATCATAGCTTTCTTCCTGCATTTATTGGCGCGAAGCCTTATCAACAAGCCTATGACCGCGGTGTAAAAATCATCGGAGCAACGGCTCACTTTGTCACTAACGACCTTGATGAAGGGCCAATCATTAAGCAAGACGTGATCCCTGTCGATCATAACTTCAGCGCTGCTGATATGGCACAAGCTGGCCGTGATGTAGAAAAGAATGTGCTTTCTAAAGCGCTGAACAAAGTCGTCAATGACCACGTGTTTGTTTACGGCAATAAGACGGTTATCCTATAGCATCAGATAATGCGCATAAGTTAATACAACATATTATAATGTGCGTCAGATAACGACGTGCATTGTGCACTATCACAACCTGTCGTCTTAAACACGAAAAAGCCCCCTCTCAAAATGAAAGGGGGCTTTTAAAAATAACAATCCGCACTGATCTGCGCGACTAATACGTGTCACCATTGGCATAATTGACTTGATAACCTAAATCATCCATTAGGCCCATGGTCACTGGGCCAATTAGATTCCCGTTCGCCATCAATTCTTGCGTCATGACGGGCACTGGCCGCCCATTCTTATCATAGCGTTTTTTGTCTTCAGCCCATTTCGTGTCGTACAGGTGGCCGCCATCATCGCTTATCGGTAACACTCGATAATCCACTTTATACTGCCGGTTGTATTGTTTTATTGCCTGACTATCACGGACCTTAAATACATTGCCTAATTGAGCGTCCAATCGAGTGTAATCAGCGGTATACGCCCCAACACCAAACACATGCCCCATCTCATGCAATATATTGGCATTGAACTCAGTCGCATCAACACCATCGGTGTAGGTATGACTGCCAATAAAAATCGACCCTTTCGTGGGGATCAATCGCCAATTCACATCAATTTCATGTTCCGGCCCCGCCATGCCGTTTGCATCAGCAAGCGGGACCACGTACACATCGATGTCGATGACGTGATGCTCAACCTCATTGACTGCGGTTAAGACTTCTAGCCAACGAGTTCCTGCTTTTTCATAGGCGGCTATATAAGAAGGTGACCACGCTACAGGCTTTTCATCTGGTAATTGAATTCGATTGCAGAACGTAAAATTGAGTGTTATGCGACCATTGGTGACGGCTTGATTCGCCATGGCTTCGCACGTTGGATTATCAATATCAAAAGATGAATCGCGATTGTACGACGCAGAAACGGAAGGGAAAGCGAGACAAGCCAATGCCAGCATTACGATAAACTTCATCATGCACCTTTACGTGTTTTTGATAAGTTTAGTTGTTATTTAGCCGTTTATCGGTATCCATTTGTCTATTTCGTGTGCGTTTTTGCATCCTTGAGTCGATATGTGGGATTCTTATCAACTCAAGGACAGCATCCAATCACCTACAGGGCTTGCTTACAGATGCCGAGCTTGCGCAGGGCCACTTAATACTTACTCAGAGGCCACTATACTCGCTCAGAAACCACTATACTTGCTCAGAGGCCACTATGTTTTTCAAACTATGAGGGTGCAGTTTGATACACACCCCATCAGATTTGAATGCCACGGTCGGGTTTGCTAAACGTTCCCCCTCACCGTGAGGGCTCGACAACTTCATGACTACGCCGCTTTCATCGAGTTGTGTCAGCTTTTTCGAGAGCAAAGGAAAACGCAGACAAAGCTCACTAAGAAAATCATCCGCCGTCGTGGCATCCGAAGGAATCACAAATTCGACATGCTCCCAGTGCTCAATAGGGTGCTGCTTGTTCGGTGCAGGGTAAGGCAACTCTAAACATTCGATACGACCTAGGGCTGTCTTTAGGGGTTCTTTAAACGCTAAGACGATGATTGGTCGACCATTAATGCTGGCCTGAGAAATCACCTCTCCGTATGACAACCACTCTTGATGCGCCGCCTGAGCGACATCATAATCGTTGATTCTCAGCGCAATGTGATCAGCCTGATAATCGGAGAGATCGAGGGATAATGTGTCGCATAAAGTCTGGATTTTATCCGTAAATGTGTCGATTTCATTCAACATTTGAGAAGGCATTAAGCCTTTTTGCATCAGGGTTTGTTGCACTAGGTGATCACTCTTTTTGTCCTTCGAGGGGTAAATACTACCAGTAATCCTTAAGATTAAGAAAAAATCCAATGTTTGCCCCTAGGTGCAAGACGTTAAAGTTGTTATTATGTGCGCCAAATTACTAGTGAAAACCAATTCCAAGAATTGAAGGAAACGCGTGTGAATATCCAAGCACTGATCAACGACAAAGTATCTCAGGCTCTTGAAGCCGCTGGCGCACCAGCAGGCAGCCCTGCAGCAGTTCGCCAATCTGCGAAACCACAGTTTGGTGACTACCAAGCCAATGGCGTCATGGGCGTTGCTAAGAAGTTGGGCAGTAATCCACGAGAATTCGCTCAAAAAGTCCTAGACGTTTTGGACCTAGATGGCATTGCAAGCAAAACTGAAATCGCAGGCCCTGGTTTCATCAATATTTTCCTTAGTGAAGAATTCCTAGCAAAAAGCGCAGAAGCCGCATTAGCTGACTCTCGCCTTGGCGTAGCGGCTCAAGAACAACAAAATATTGTTGCAGATTACTCGGCACCAAACGTGGCAAAAGAAATGCACGTTGGCCACTTGCGTTCTACCATCATTGGTGACGCGGTTGTTCGTACGCTGGAGTTCTTGGGACACAATGTTATCCGCGCGAACCACATTGGCGACTGGGGCACACAATTTGGCATGCTTATCGCTAACCTTGAGCGTGTGCAAAAAGAGTCAGGCGAAGTTTCTATGGAACTGTCCGATCTTGAAGCCTTCTACCGTGAATCTAAAAAACTTTACGATGAAGACGAAGCGTTTGCAGCCCGCGCTCGTGGCTACGTAGTGAAACTACAAGGCGGCGATGAGTTCTGTGCTCAAATGTGGAAAAAACTGGTCGATGTCACCATGGTTCAAAACCAACTTAACTACGATCGCTTGAATGTATCACTGACTCGTGATGACGTGATGGGTGAGAGCATGTATAACGACATGCTGCCAGGTATTGTCAAAGATCTTCAAGAGCAAGGACTGGCTGTTGAAAGTGACGGCGCTCAAGTGGTCTACCTAAACGAATACAAAAACAAAGACGGCGAGCCTATGGGTGTCATCATCCAAAAGCGTGACGGCGGCTTCCTATACACCACTACTGATATTGCATGTGCGAAATATCGTTATGAGCAGCTAAATGCTGATCGCGTGCTGTACTTCATTGACTCTCGTCAACATCAGCATCTACAACAAGCTTGGACTATTGTTCGTAAAGCTGGTTATGTGCCGGAAAGCACCACGCTTGAGCACCATGCGTTTGGTATGATGCTAGGCAAAGATGGTCGCCCATTTAAGACTCGTGCAGGCGGTACCGTTCGTCTAGCCGACCTACTTGATGAAGCCATCGAGCGTGCTGGCGCACTTATTGAATCAAAAAATCCTGAGCTAGAATCAGCGGAAAAAGCGAACATCGCGAATACTGTTGCCATGGCAGCCGTCAAGTACGCAGATCTATCCAAGCACCGTACTACCGATTATGTGTTTGATTGGGACAACATGTTAGCTTTTGAAGGTAACACGGCCCCATACATGCAATACGCATATACGCGTGTTGCCTCTGTATTTGCAAAAGCTGGCGTTTCTATGGATGAGCTTCAAGGCGACATTCTCATTACTGATGAGAAAGAAAAAGCGTTGGTTGCTAAGCTTATGCAGTTTGAAGAAGCCGTGCAGTCTGTAGCCAAAGAAGGTCAGCCTCATATTATGTGTAGCTACCTGTTTGAACTTGCTGGTCAGTTCTCTAGCTTCTACGAAGCTTGCCCTATTCTTAGTGCAGCAGATGAAACAACAAAACAAAGCCGTTTGAAGTTGGCTGCGCTAACAGCGAAGACCATCAAACAAGGCTTGGATCTACTTGGCATCGAAACATTAGACAGAATGTAACGACCCACTGTACTTCAATGAAGTTATAGTCAAATAAAAGGCGAATTGCGAAAGCAACTCGCCTTTTTTAATTCAGTTTCAGGAGAATACAATGACGTTTTCACTGCACCCTCAACTTGCTCAAGATACCGTTTATCTTGGTGATTTTCCGCTCTGCATTGCATTACTGCACCGAGATGATTCTGTACCTTGGGTGATTTTGGTTCCCAAGCACCCTGACCTTACTGAACTCCATCACTTACCAATGGATCAGCAGCAACAATTTCTAAATGAGTCACAATGTATCAACCTCGCCCTCGAAACCTTATTCTCTCCAGATAAGCTCAACTTTGGTGCATTAGGTAACATGGTGCCACAGCTTCACATCCACCATATTGCTAGATTCCATCACGATATAGCCTGGCCCGGTCCGCTGTGGGGCAGCACCAAAGGACAATATCGAGCCGAGAGTGCTCAAGAAGCACTCGTCGCTCAACTACGAAATGAACTGTCGAAGTGTGCCGAATTTTCAACACGATAATGAGTGTTTACATGGGTAATAAAAAAGGCCTCAACATGAGGCCTTTTTTTACATCTTAACTTGGATAGACAACCCATTGGGTTGGTTGACGTGATATCTCACTCGAAGCAATTGTCCGGCTTTATCACAGTCCTCTGTTCTCGACAGTTTACCTTTCCGTATCCATACCTCAAGCATGGCTTCTACGCCATCTTCACTCAAGGCAAACTCTGCAGCAAGCGCTTGGCGAGTGACGCCAGGGTGATGCTCAATATGCGCTTTCAAGTCAGCTAAGATCATGCCACCTGTGCCTCTAAGCCTTTTTGTTGCTTCTTGCCTTCCGATTTCAACAACTTAAAGACCAACAAACAGAACACTAGGATGCCACAGATCCAAGCAGCACTCGACATTGGGTGCGCACTAAAGTGAGTCACTTGGTAGTATAATGTCGCGCTGCCATAAGCAAGCCCCATGGTCCAAACACCAATAAAGCGTGCATATTTCTGACCAAACTCTCGCACATACGCGCCCATTGCTGCCACACAAGGCGTGTAGAGCAAGATAAAGATAAGGTAAGCAAACGCAGCATTAGCACTCACAAAGTACCCTTTCAGGTTACCAAATATCGATGAATCAACTTCCTGATCTGCGGCCACCGCATTGGTATCGGACAAATCACCGACATCAACACCTAATGGATCAGAATAACTCAACCCTGCCAGATTCTCTGGAATAGACGCCACCGCTTCTTGCAAACTCGCCATCAGGTCAAACTCAGCACCCTCATCATCGCCTGACGTATACAAGCTATTGAGTGTACCAACCACGGCTTCTTTTGCGAAAATGCCCGTGATAATACCGACCGTCGCTGGCCAGTTGTCTTGCTGAACGCCCATCGGAGCAAAAACAGGAGTTACGACTTGCGCCGCTTTTGATAACACAGAATTTTCACTGTCTTCGTTACCAAACGAACCATCCATGCCAACTGAATTAAAGAAGCTAAGAATGGTCACCACCACCACGATAGTCTTACCAGCACCAAGTACGAAGCGCTTCAGTTTTTGCCATGTCTTTATCATGACATTTTGAACGGTTGGTAACTCGTAGTCTGGCATCTCCATGACCAAGCTATCGCTTGAACCAGGGTAAATGGTGTGTTTTAGCACAAGCCCGGTAAATACAGCGGCAACAATACCCAACACATAAAGAGCGAAAACAATGTTTTGCCCACTGTCTGGAAAGAAAGCTGCTGCAAATAATGCATAAACAGGTAAACGAGCACCACACGACATAAACGGAGCCATTGATGCTGCTAACTTACGTTCACGTTCTTGGTCAAGGGTACGAGTCGCCATTATGGAAGGTACATTACAACCAAACCCAAGAACAAGTGGTACAAATGCCTTACCTGGTAGACCGATTTTTTGCATCACTTTATCAAGAACAAAAGCAGCGCGGGCCATGTAGCCAGAACTTTCTAATACCGCAAGGAACAAATAAAGTGCAGCAATGACAGGAACAAAGGTTGCCACCGTTTGAATACCGCCACCCACACCATCGGCGATTAAAGTCACCAACCAAACTGGCAGGTGATCGTCTAATAGGTGATGACCGCCATCAACAAGCAATGCCCCTACGCCAATATCAAAGAAATCAATAAACGCGCTACCGATGTTAATAGAGAACATGAACATCAGGTACATAACAACAAAGAAAAACGGAATCCCAACCCACTTATTAAGGATAAAACCATCCACTTTTTCAGTAAAGCTACGGCTTAATTTGCCTTCACTGCGGCGTAATTTTTTACATTCTTCATGGAGGAATGTGTACTTAACATCGGCAACTTGTAAGTCAATATCTATCCCAGTTTGCATACGAGCCGTTGCAACCGCTTCTTTTTGTTCACTGGTTAAGGTATTCAATACCATGACATCATCTTCAAGTGAACGAATTGCCAACGCTCTCGCATCGACAGACTCACCCGTAAACATTGGCACTAACTTAGCAATGGCATGCTCCATGTCATCGCCATAATTAAGATCGATTTTATCTAAGGTCAAACCTTGGACTAAGATCTTATGCAGTTGCTCCTTTAGCGTTCTCACTTGGTCTTTATCTGTCGCAGAAAGTGTTAGAACTGGGCAGCCTAATGTTTTTTCAAGCGCCTTAATGTCCAGTTTGACGCGTTCACGCTTCAACGCATCCATTTTATTAAGAACAACGATCATTGGTCGACCCAATTCACGAAGTTGAAGCGTCATATATAAACTGCGCTCAAGACTGGTCGCATCAACAACGTTAATAATCAGATCGGCTGGATGTGTAAGAACCGCACGAGATGCTATTGACTCATCGATACTGTTGCCATCATTACCACTATCCAGTGCATATATACCTGGCAGGTCGGTAAGCTGGAACATATCGCCTGCGTGACGGTATTGCCCCGTTTTCTTTTCGACGGTGACACCCGCCCAGTTACCGACTTGTTGCTTAGCGCCGGTAAGCCCATTGAACAAGGTCGTTTTGCCACTGTTTGGGTTACCAACCGTTAAAATGGTGTAGTTCATTTTGCAGACTCCACTTCAATGGATTGCGCTATCGCATTTCGAATAGCCAATGAGACACCACGAACTTCAATCTGAAGAGGATCACCCATCGGAGCTCGGCGAATCACTTTAATCTCTGTATTAGGTAAAATTCCCATTACCATTAGTTTCTTTCGGACGTCAGTCGAGAGCCCCGATAAAGCAGTAATCGTACCACTGCTTCCTACTTGTAATTCAGCCAGCTTCATTTAGTTCACCCAAAGTATGATTGGTAATGAGAAATATTAACATTAGCGGTTATTTTAAAGGCGCAATCTTATGTTCCGCTTTGCGTTAAATCAAGTTTGTGGCAATTGTAACTGAAAGTAACGTCAAAAAAATCACGTTAATTTCGTCAAAAATAGTGACATCCATAGATTAACGGCCTTTCTATAAAATCTAAAAAACTAAAATAACAAACAAAAAAGCCAACAAAATAAACAAGTTACAATGAAAACTTAAAAATGTCGTAATTTTTATGGTAGGTTGCCGTTTTTTTTATAAGGAAATTAAGTGAGAGTCGTTATAGTAAATTTCAACAGAGCAAATCGCGCCTGTTTATGAAATTCCAGAGGTGATGTGGTCATCCACATCACTCCGGCAGCAAGCGAAGGTGTCATTGACACCCGCGGTATGGTCCCCCGACTGTGCCGCGATTTTTTTTTCTTCTTGTCTATTCTTCTCAAAAACCACACGCTCACCTCCCTTCAATTTGTCTATTCGACTAGAATTACCGCATAATGGAATTCATTTATTTTCAGGAAATTAGAGTCATGATGACACTAAATGGCGACGTAGGTGAAAGCTACGGTATATGGTCGCTTGGCCGTGATGAACAACTAATCCCACTATTGGATATGGCCAATATCGCCTGTGGGTTTCACGCCTCCGACCCAGAAACGATGTCTAACACCGTTCGGCTATGCCGCCAGCATAATGTCTCTATTGGCGCTCATCCCGGCTACGATGACAAAGTAGGCTTTGGTCGCAGAAGCATTGATATGTCTGAAAGTGCAATCACCGCGTCGATTATGTACCAAGTCGGCGCATTACAAGGAATCTGTCAGCTGCACTCATGTCAAGTCGACTACATAAAACCTCACGGTGCGATGTACCACGATATGATGGCTTCAACGTCCGTTATGACGGCTATTTTTAAGGCAGCGGCCATACTCAATCTCCCTGTGATGCTTTTAGCAAACAAACAACCTGAGCCACCGATTCATCTCGCTAACGAAATGGGAGTGACGGTCATCTTCGAAGCCTTTGCGGACCGTCGATATACAGAAGGTGGAGAATTAGCACCGCGTACTCAAACTGACGCAGTATTTCACAAGGAAGACGATATTCTTACACAAGCACATTCGATCTTGGAAAATAGCGTGGTGTTTTCAGCAACAGGTCGTGCGCTGAAACTCAGCGCAAGTACATTATGTGTTCATGGCGATAACGCTGCCTCTATTGAAGTCGCCACATCAATAAGAACATTAATTAATCAGTATGGTTTAACCAATGAACCGTAGCCTAACGATTCAACCGGCTTCCGAGTCTAGTCTCATCGTCTATTTTGGTGCTGAGATTGACCCAGAGCTACCCGTACTGATCGCAGAGTATGCACGACAGATTAAGCAACACTATGCACCGTACATTCTAAATTGCATCCCATCTTATACATCGCTCACGATTGAGTACCACCCGCTTAAGCTAGATGACGCAGAACTTCGTCGTTTCATCAGCGCGATAAAACCAATGAGGCAAGACTCAAACCGCTTGCAAAAAACCATCCAGTTACCTATCTACTATGATACCAGCGTGGGTCCCGACCTCATCAACATGGCCGCACAACTCTCGCTTTCAACACATGACATTATCGCTTGCCATCAATCAACAATTTATACCGTTTGTGCAATAGGTTTTGCTCCCGGTTTTGCTTTTCTTGCTGACGTAGATCCTCTTATTCGCATGCCTAGGCTAACAGAGCCAAGAAAATTCGTACCAAAAGGAAGCGTAGGTATTGCTGACCGCCAAACCGCGGTTTATCCCATGTCGACACCCGGTGGTTGGAACATTATCGGTAATTGCCCTGTCTCGCTATATGACGCCGTTTCGCCGCAACATTCGTTATTACAGGTAGGTGACCGCGTTCAATTCCATGCTATTCATCAAGATGAGTTCATCGCACTAGGAGGTGAGTTATGCCCGCATTGGTGATCATTAATCCAGGCCACCTCTGTTTGGTTCAAGATCTCGGGCGATTTAATGTCGGTCAATTTGGTCTAAGTCAAGGAGGGGCTTGCGACTTGCATGCTCATTGCTGGGGACAGAAGGCATTAGGAAATCCCATCACAAATAGCAGTATTGAGATCTTATTTGGACATGCTCAATTTCAGGCAACCGACACTATCACCATGATTCTCACTGGCGCAGACTGCCAAGCGGTGACCACCCCCTCCCTTCAACCGATCTCAAGTTGGCAGCCATTTACCCTCAATAAAGGCGAGTGTTTGACGTTAAAACGTCCCAAAAGTGGATTGCGTACCTACCTTTCTATCCAAGGCGCGTTTGATATCCCCTCACACCTCGGCAGTGTTTCTACCGTGATGAGAAATCAAGTTGGTGGTATCAATAATGGTGAACCACTAAAGAAAGGCGACATACTCGCAATAAAACAAGATACACTATCGCCCATAGCGCCAACGTCAGATTCACCAAGATCTCGCTCACCTATGGCTGGATCTCAAATACCTCGCTCACAAATATCAACGTATCCCGCGTTGCAAAAAATCAAATTGATTCCCAGCTATCAGCACGCTACTTTTTCTGATGCGTTTCGACGTGACTTTTTTCAGCGAACCTTCACCGTTTCACCGCAAACTGATCGCATGGGCATTCGTTTAACCATAGATCAAACCAGCTCACCTTCTTCTACATCGACGTCACCGCAATTAAGCCAGCCGCGGTTAACACCACAGGACATCAGCATGATCTCAGAGGGAATTGTATGCGGTTCCGTTCAAATTACTCATGGCGGCTCACCCATTATTTTATTACAAGATAGGCAAACTCTTGGCGGTTACCGTAAGATTGGGGTGGTTGCATTTCGAGATTTAATGAAGCTAGGACAACTACGTCCCGGCGATCAGCTCATGTTTGAGCGCACGAACCTTGAGGTCGAGCGCGTCAAACAACGCGCTTTTTTCCACGCCTTTTCGCTATGAAGACTCATCGTTATCTAGCAGCACAAACTTAGAGGGTGAGATGCCAAAATAGAGCTTAAAACGCTGTGAAAAATACGAAGGATCATTAAATCCACAAGCAAAGGCAACATCGGCGACCTTGTCTCCTTGCAGTAGCATCTCACATGCTTTTTCCATTCTAACTTCACTTAAGTAGTCAGAAAACGTAACGCCAAACAAAGATTTAAATCGCCTTTGTAAACTACGTTCAGAAATAAACAAGGCCTTGGCGGCATTTGATGTACTGAATTCCGCGTGAGTACATTGCTCTGCCACTAACTGAATCACATTCGTTTTCCAGTCATCATGCTTAGCACTCGTTTTATCATGCGTTGTTGGCGACGTATTTGTTACGGGGCTAGGAGGGACAAATAACGGTTGATTATCAATCGTCGCCACTGAGTTCTCGCTATATAGGTTCCACCGTATAACCACTCGATTCAACTCACCCCTTTCAATAGGAAGCAGTTCCCCCCCCGAATTATGTATATGCATAGGTAAACGACTTGGGCTGAAGTCTAAGACTTTCTCTAAGTCCGTGCTTTCGAATCCCTCCGGCGCTCGGTTTACACTCGGAAACGGCAATCCTGAATCCTCAAATATCACGCTTAGCTTAGTTCGATCCACATCGACAATAATGTCCATGACTTGCCCCCTGACTAGGCGCTTCAATGCACTTGCCAAAACAGAATTGAAAATAATATCTAGGTTGCAATCGTCTAAAATAACCTTACTTTGAGATGGTAAAACACCCAAATTAATTCGCACACCATGACTATCAAACTCTTGTTGCCAAGCCTTAACGGAAAAATAAATAAACGCACTCACAGAACATACTGGCGAACGTTGACTGTCTTTATTAAAAACCGCTTCGAGGTTATTAAATGGTTCATCGTGATGCTTATTATCCCGATGCATTTTTTCTTGATATTCTCGATACCAAACATTCTGTTTTGATGCATCCATTGCCGCTTTCACTAAGTCACGTACGACCTCTTGCCTGACGTGAAAAACTTTACGTAGTTGCTGATTACTCCGAATAAGCACTCGGCTTTGATGCTGCAATTGCTCTGTTTTAAGCGATACCTGAGTCTTTAACATCTTATTAATTGCGGTAACACGTCGCGAACGCCATAGAACACCCCAGATAATCACCACCAGCAACATCACCACACTAAACGCATAGAAGCGAATAGACTTATACCATGGGGTTAGCACCACAAATTGAAATGATTTTAGGCGACGCGTGCTCTCATCACCACGCACGCGAACGGATAGTTGATGAATCCCTTCAGCAGGTTTATCCAAGCTCAACTCAAGCCCTTGGATAGGTGTCCAGTCTTCATCACCATCAAAACGGTATTCAACGGTTTGTCCCGAAGAAAATGGCCAAACGCCGAATCTAGCACTTATCGATTCACCATATGGAATACGCAGCACTTCTGATGGCTTCATTCCAATCGACACGGGTTGGTTATCAACGCGAAGTTCTGTTATCAATACGGTTTGAGTGGGGTATGGCGCGCTCAACACCTCATCAGAGGTAAATTCGACAATGCCATATCGAGAACCTACAGCAACCGCATCAGTGTCTTGGTTATACGCACAACTACCATCAATAAATTCATTGTTTATTACACCATAGGGCTCTGAGAGCTCACGCAACAAGGCACCCGTATGTAAATGTGCACTTACGCCTCTCGATGTGATAAGCCATATTGCCTCTTTACTTTGAGTGACACATACCGGTCTAATATTATTTTGTGGCAAGGCTATTGGCGTCAATACTTGGTTCAGCAGGTGATAATTGAATACACCGTAGCTACTCACCGCCCAAAGTCCCTCTCGGGTATCCGTCATTTCAATCACACGTCCAAAGGACTCACTGTCATTGACATAGTGGCTCTTATCCTTATCTATCAGATACAATCCATGATCCGTACCAACCGCTAACTTTTTGTTTGTTAGTGCTTTCAGCGACGTAATTTTAGCTGGCAGGTGTTTTTTCAGTATCCATTCTTGACCGAAATCTCGTAGTGTATGGTTGGATAGATCAATCGCTAATACGCGCAATCCACTGCTCACCCAGAGAGTATCATCATCGTTATCAAAGCCACGAAAAGACAGATGATCGATCTCTGCTGGCAATGTAGGAAACTCATCCATTAACGACGCTACCCGATAGCGACCTAAATCTAACGATAACAGTCCTCTCTCGGTTGCCAGCCAAAGGGTCTTACCCCGCTGTGCAACAGAAGAGACCTGCCCCCAAAATACCAACGTTGATAATCCATCATTATTGATGGAATACAGGCCATTATTGGTCACAACCCAGTATCCACCGAGTGGGTTGTCGAACATATCTAATTTCGTATCAACCCTTCGTAAATCCTCTTGATGTGTCACTGAAAACCGACGAAATAACGCATCATACTCAGAAAAATAACGCACTCCGCTGTTGGTCGCTATCCACATACCCTGCGTGCCATCTCGAGCTAAAGAGTAAATTTTTTCCCCCATCAGACCATATTCATCATTAGGGTTTACCTCGACTTTTCTGGCTTGCTTGGTTCGCTTATCAACAAGGTAGAGTCCGTGCTCTGTTCCTAACCAAATGTATTGTTCTGATTCGTCGATGGTCAACACATGCGAACGCGCTAAACCAAAATACTGGGACTGTGAGGAACTCAAAGAGTAGATTTCTGCACCGGTGGTGTAGCCAACAATGAGTTGGTTTAAGTCGGTAGAATAATAAAGCGTCGTGGCCAACGCGCTTGTGGACAGTTTAACTCGGCTCAGAACATGGTTATCCCAAGCAAAGACGCCAACGGATGTTGCGAAGTACCATGTGTTGTGCACCAATATGGCATCCGATACGTCTATCGTTAAACCTGAATGAAAAGGCTCAAATTTCTGCAGCGATACCTCTGTCACTCGTTTATCCCCCATTGAATAGAGATAAATATTCACCTCATCGACAAACCAGAGATAATCTTTTGATGCGCCAACTTTACTTATCGTATTAATCAAGTCCACATCATAAACATGCCGTTCATTGCCAGTCGGAACCTGTGCGTACACGCTATGATTACGGTAATACCAGAACTGCCCATGCGAAAAGGTAGATGATGAGGCCTCAAATGGGGGATTCTTTACCGCAACAAAACGGCTACCATCGAAAAAGCGTAATTGGTCATGAACGTCAAATGACCACAAGCCCCCCTGCTGACCCATATTGAGTTTTTTAGCGGGTAAATACTGCCCTTGTGATTGCATTTGAAGTGGATAAAAAATAGGGGGAAATTCGGATGCAATAGCCTTAGAGGCGATCATGACCGATAATACAAGCATGCCCTGCAGTAGGCCTGAATAGGTTATTGTAAGCCTTCTATACAAATACGCTCTCAACAATCTGCCCATGACTCGAGTAAGAGACATGGGCAGTAAACGTCGTTGGATAGAGGCAATGTCAGTCAAGGTAAACCTGGTTAATTCGCGGCGATAATTATCACCAATTTAATCGATTTGACCTTTTTATTAAAGCGTTCTTCTAAAAATCATCGGTTAATCTGTTTATTGGATCACACCCATGCTAGTTAAAGCTCACTCGCTCACTTTATTCTTGCAACAAACAATCAGAGTAACTCATTGAAATCGATTCAAGGAAAGTGAAATAACTGCCTTTTTCAATAGCAATATCGGTGCCTAAAGGATCGAGTCTACCGATGTGAGTACCCGTACCGCGGGTAACGGTTTCAATAACAGCCGGTGTATACTGGGGCTCAGCAAACACACATTTTACCTGTTCACTTTTTAATGTGCTTTTAATATTAATCAGTGTCTTAGCGCCCGGCTTGCGCTCTGGACTCACGGTAAAATGACCAAGATTATTGAGACCAAAGTACGACTCGAAATACCCGTATGCGTCATGAAATACGTAATAGCCTTCTTCTTTGATTGGGGCAAGCGTGTGTTTTATTTTATCTTCGGTCAGGCTAAGATTTCGCTTAAAATCCGCGAGCTTCGCAGCGTACTTTTCCTGGTTATCAGGATCCACTTCAATGAGTTTTTGACTAATTGCCTGCGCGACTATTACCGCTTGCGCGGGTCCCAACCAAACGTGCGGGTCGTAACTACCATGGTGATGACCTTCATGACCATGGTCATCACTACCGAACTCACGCAGTGGCAGCCCGTCAATATCAGTAATTTTTACGACATTGGTATTGCCGTCGAGCGACTTGGCAAGAAAGCTCTCAAGATCAGGTCCAAACCAGACGACCAAATCACTGCTTCGCAATCTTTTTACGTCTGATGGCTTCATTGCATAGTCGTGTGGCGATGCATTGGCATTCAACAATGAAGAGGTTGTTTGGCCATCAAGGATCAACTCATGAGAGATCATTTCAAACGGTTTAATACTGCTTAACACTTCAAAAGCATTGGCTTTCATTGGTATTAATGTCGCTAGCGCAACAGTGGAAATATAACGGTACATGGCGGTCTCTTATCATAGACTGGCTTAAGAATACGTTAAATGTTACATTATAACACTCAGCATTTGCAAATGAGTTCTATTCATGTCCGAATTAATTCGGCTCGATGGTGTTTCTGTCGAGTTCGGTAAGCGTCGTGTGCTCGATAACATCACATTGACGATCAATAAGGGTCAGATCCTTACACTAATTGGTCCTAACGGTGCCGGAAAGTCTACGCTTGTCAAAGTCGTATTAGGTCTGCAAAAACGCTATATAGGAAGCGTGGTTCGAGCTAAAAAGCTCCGTATTGGCTACGTGCCACAAAAGCTAAAGCTCAATGAAACCCTGCCACTAGATGTCAGTCGATTCTTAGCACTTGCCGGAAAATACAGCGCGCAAGAACGACTTGATGCTTTAAAACTCGTAGGCGCAGAGCACCTTATCACGAGTAATATGCATCAGCTCTCTGGTGGTGAAAATCAACGTGTTTTACTTGCTAGAGCTCTGCTGCAAAGGCCTGATGTACTGGTCTTGGATGAACCCGCTCAAGGCGTAGATGTGCAAGGTCAGATTGATTTGTATGAATTAATTGATACTATTCGTCACCGCTTCGGCTGCGCGGTTTTTATGGTCTCCCATGATTTGCACTTAGTCATGGCAAAAACGGATGATGTGATCTGTCTTCATCACCACATCTGTTGTCAGGGTAGCCCACAAACTATTACGCAACATCCGTCCTATATTGCATTGTTTGGCAGTGCCACCAAGGAAACCTTGGCATTTTATCAACACCAGCACAGTCACCATCATCATGATTTATCGGGTGACGCTGTATCGGGTGATGCTGCACAATGTGGACATCATAAACACGGGCATTCGCATCATGATTGAGTTTCTACTTCCTTCGATTCTTGCAGGCCTTGGTATTGCCTTGATTGCAGGGCCACTTGGCTCTTTTGTAGTCTGGCGAAAAATGGCTTATTTTGGCGATACACTGGCGCACGCTTCGTTGATGGGGCTAGCTCTGGGTTTTCTGTTCAACATTAACCTCTATTTAGCACTCATTATTTGCTGTATGGCATTGGCTGTTATTTTAGTGACCCTGCAAAAGCAGCAACTTGTCGCCACTGATACGCTTCTTGGTATTTTGGCACACAGCGCGCTATCCCTCGGGTTGGTTGCCGTTAGCTTCTTAGACAATATCCGCGTTGATTTAATGAGCTACTTATTTGGTGATTTGCTTGCCGTATCCCCAACGGATCTCGTTTACATCTATTGTGGGGTACTCGTTATTGGTGGGTTGTTGTTTGTCTTTTGGCGTCCGTTGCTTTCTACGACCGTGAGTGAAGACCTTGCTGCTGTTGAGGGCGTCAATGTCGACCTTATGCGCTTACTGATCATGCTCATGGTAGGGCTTGTGATAGCCATTGGGATGAAATTTGTCGGTGCGCTCATCATGACGTCCCTGCTCATTATTCCAGCAGCGACCGCACGTAAATTTACCCGCACACCTGAGCGAATGGCCTTTACAGCCTCGATTATCGGGATGATTGCCGTATTATGTGGACTCAGCTTGTCTTGGCTTTATGACACGCCAGCAGGGCCATCGGTCGTCATAAGCGCTGCCGCATTTTTCTTGATGGCTCAGCTTGTTCCTTCCAGAGATTAGATCCTGGCTACTTACTCGCGAGTTTTGAGTAGGTTAAAAAAAATGATGACCATAAAAAATGGCTCCCTAGGGAGCCATTTTATGCATTCTACAACTGACTAACGCCTACCAGCCAGTGACTTCACGAAGTGCTTTACCGATATCAGCAAGGCTTTTCACTGTTTTGACGCCAGCTTCTTCAAGTGCTGCAAACTTATCTTCAGCCGTACCTTTACCACCAGAGATAATTGCGCCAGCATGGCCCATACGCTTACCAGGAGGAGCAGTAACACCTGCGATGTAAGAAACGACTGGCTTAGTGACATTAGCTTTAATGTACGCTGCCGCTTCTTCTTCCGCTGTACCGCCGATCTCACCAATCATTACGATGGCTTCTGTCTCAGGATCTTCTTGGAAAAGCTTAAGAATATCGATGAAGTTTGAACCTGGGATCGGGTCACCACCAATACCAACACAAGTCGACTGACCGAAACCTTCGTCGGTAGTTTGCTTAACGGCTTCATAAGTCAGCGTACCTGAGCGAGAAACGATGCCCACTTTACCTTTCTTATGAATATGACCAGGCATAATGCCAATCTTACATTCATCAGGCGTAATCACACCTGGACAGTTAGGTCCAATCATCACAACTCCCGCTTCATCTAGACGGACTTTAACGTCAAGAAGATCAAGCGTAGGAATGCCTTCAGTGATAGTGACGATGAGCTTTATGCCAGCATCAATCGCTTCAAGAATCGCGTCTTTACAAAACGGTGCTGGTACATAGATAACTGACGCAGTAGCGCCTGTTGCTTCTACTGCCTGACGAACGGTATTGAACACCGGAAGACCAAGATGTGTTTGACCGCCTTTACCCGGAGAAACACCACCAACCATTTGTGTTCCGTAGTCAATCGCTTGCTCTGAGTGGAATGTACCTTGACCACCAGTGAAGCCCTGACAAATAACTTTCGTATCTTTATTAATTAGTACAGACATTATTTGCCCTCCGCTGCAGCAACAACTTTTTCCGCAGCTTCAGTTAGAGAAGTCGCAGCAATGATATTTAGACCACTTTCCGCAAGTTTTTGCGAACCTAACGGCGCGTTGTTACCTTCAAGGCGAACAACAACTGGCACTTCCACACCGACTTCTTCAACCGCACCGATGATGCCGTCAGCAATAAGATCACAACGTACAATACCGCCAAAGATGTTCACAAGAACCGCTTTAACATTGGTGTCGGATAAGATGATTTTAAAGGCTTCCGTTACACGTTCTTTCGTCGCGCCGCCCCCTACATCAAGGAAGTTAGCAGGTTGACCGCCGTGCAGGTTAACGATGTCCATTGTGCCCATCGCTAGGCCAGCACCGTTAACCATACAGCCAATGCTGCCATCTAGTGCTACGTAGTTAAGTTCCCACTGTGCCGCATGTGCTTCGCGCTCATCTTCTTGTGATGGATCGTGCATCTCACGCAGTTTAGGTTGACGGTACATCGCATTTGAATCGATGTTGATTTTTCCGTCAAGGCAAAGAAGGTTACCTTCTGCCGTCACAACCAGTGGGTTAATTTCTAATAGGGCTAAATCATACTGAGCAAACATGTTGCCAAGACCTAGGAAGATCTTAACGAACTGTTTGATTTGATCACCAACGAGGCCAAGCTTGAATGCAAGCTCTCGCCCTTGGTAAGCCTGAGGACCAACTAATGGGTCAATGGCCGCTTGATGAATGAGCTCTGGGGTTTCTTCTGCAATTTTCTCAATATCTACGCCACCTTCCGTCGAAGCCATAAAGACAATTCGACGAGTCGCGCGATCAACAACTGCGCCTAGGTACAGTTCATTGGCGATATTTGATGCTTCTTCAACCAAGATTTTCGTCACTGGTTGGCCATTTGCATCCGTTTGGAAAGTGACAAGGTTTTTACCAAGCCATTTTTGTGCAAACGCTTTAACGCCTTCTTTCGTATCATGCAACTCAACGCCACCCGCTTTACCGCGACCACCAGCGTGTACCTGACACTTCACTACTTTTTTATCTGTGCTAATACGACCAGCCGCTTCAAAAGCTTCCTGAGCCGTATCACATGCGAAACCTTCTGGTACAGGCAAACCGAATTCTGCAAACAGCTGTTTGGCTTGATATTCATGCAAATTCATTTCGTTATTCCATTTGTTTATCCCTAAAGGGATTTATTATTTCCATAAAGCCGATAAGTTGGCCATACGTCTGTAGGAGGTACTTCTACGAATCGCCCATAAAAGGGCTAAATAAGAGCTAGACGCTGAGCCTGCCTAGCCCCTTTTACTTTGGATGTTTAACCACCCAAATGAACAAACAACACGTGACTATACGTCGAGCAATAAGCGTGCTGGATCTTCTAGTAGTTCTTTAATCGTAACCAAGAAACCAACCGACTCACGACCATCAACAAGACGGTGATCGTAAGACAGCGCTAGGTACATCATTGGTAAGATTTCAACCTTGCCATTCACCGCCATTGGTCGGTCTTGGATCTTATGCATACCCAAAATAGCCGCTTGCGGTGGGTTAATAATTGGCGTTGACATTAGAGAACCAAACACACCACCATTAGTAATAGTGAAGTTACCGCCAATCAACTCTTCAACGGTTAGCTTGCCATCACGACCTTTTATCGCCAGGTCTTTAATGCCTTTTTCGATGCCAGCAAACCCGAGCGTGTCACAGTCTTTTAGGACAGGTGTCACCAAACCACGAGGCGTTGATACCGCCATGCTAATATCGAAATAATTGTGATAAACAATTTCATCGCCATCGATTGAAGCGTTCACTTCAGGGTAACGTTTTAGTGCCTCTGTTACGGCTTTCACGTAGAAAGACATAAAGCCCAAACGTGTGCCGTGACGCTCTTCAAACTGGTCTTTATATTGCTTACGCAAGTCCATGATTGGCTTCATGTTTACTTCGTTAAACGTCGTTAGCATGGCAGTGCTGTTTTTCGCTTCAAGCAGTCGCTCTGCAACACGTTTGCGAAGACGCGTCATTGGAACGCGTTTTTGGCTACGAGCCGAGATTGGTGCAGCCACTGCAACATCATCTGCCTGCGGTGCTTTTTTCGCCGAAGCAAGATGCGCGTCAATATCTTCACGAGTGATTCGGCCACCAACTCCAGTGCCTTTCACATCTTCCGCTCTCAAGCTATGCTCCGCCAATAGGCGACGTACCGCTGGGCTCAATGCGTCGTTAGACTCTTCCGTCAATGCCGCTTTATGGCGCTTATCCGGTGAGGCTTGCGTTGCGTCAGTGGTATCTTTTGTCGGCTCTCCGGCAACAGCACCAGGCTTCAAGCGAGCAATGAGTTCTTTTGATAATACGGTTGCGCCTTCTTCTTGAATGATTTCTTCAAGTACACCCGCCTCTGGAGCCGGCACTTCTAGCACAACTTTGTCGGTTTCAATATCTACAATGACTTCATCACGAGCCACGGCTTCGCCTGGTTTCTTATGCCAAGTCGCGACGGTTGCATCAGCGACAGATTCAGGTAAGTCTGGAACCAGAATTTCAATTGTCATATCTGTTTCTTCCTTTTACTTCTAGTTCTTAATCAAGGTCAACGCGTCGTCAATCAACGCTTTCTGTTGTTTCAAGTGTACGGACATATAACCAACCGCCGGTGAGGCAGATGCAGGGCGACCCGCATATTTCAAATCAACACCTACAGGAATCGCTGCACGGAAATTATGTTGACTTGAATACCAAGCACCTTGGTTTTGCGGTTCCTCTTGACACCACACGACATCTTCTAGGTTGGTATATTTCGATATTTTCGATCTCACATCATCCAGTGGGAATGGATAAAGCTGCTCGATACGCACAATTGCGACATCATCTTGCTCGTCACTACGACGTTGCTGCAGAAGGTCGTAGTACACTTTGCCGGAACAGAACACAACGCGTTTTATCTTCTCTGGGTTAAGGTCATCAATCTCACCAATCGCTGGCTCAAATGTGCCATTAGCTAAGTCTTCTAAGCTGGATGTACACAATGGATGGCGAAGTAAAGATTTTGGTGACATGACAATCATAGGTCGACGCATAGGGCGCACGACTTGACGACGAATCATGTGATAAACCTGAGCGGGCGTAGAAGGAATGATTACCTGCATATTTTGCTCTGCGCAAAGCTGTAAGTAACGCTCCAGTCTTGCCGAGGAGTGCTCTGGGCCTTGCCCCTCATAGCCATGAGGAAGCAACATAGTGAGACCACATAATCGTCCCCACTTTTGCTCACCAGATGAGATGAATTGGTCAATAACCACTTGAGCGCCGTTAGCAAAATCACCAAACTGCGCTTCCCAAATAGTTAGGCCGCCAGGCTCTGCTGTTGCATAACCATATTCAAACGCCAATACTGCTTCTTCAGATAATACCGAATCAAAGACTTGGAAAGGTCCTTGTTTATCATGGATATTAGCCAATGGAATATAGGTGCTTGCATCATCTTGGTTGTGAAGAACGGAGTGTCGATGGAAGAACGTACCACGGCCAGAATCTTGACCTGAAATACGAATGCGTTTTCCGTCATCAAGAATCGTGGCGTACGCAAGCGTCTCAGCCATACCCCAATCGATCATTTTCTCGCCGGTCATCATGGCGGCACGATCGTTGTAGAGCTTGTTCACTCGGCTTTGTAGTTTATGGCTATCTGGGTATTGCCCCAATCGCTCACCGAGTTCAACTACACGCTTCATGCCTACCGCGCTGTCCCAGTCCATATCCCAGTCATGCCCGAGGTAAGGGGACCAGTCAACCGAATGAAGAGCCATCGGACGCCATTCTTTTACGACCACTTCACCACGGTCTAGCGCATCACGATATTCATTGACCATTTGGGTCGCCGTTTCGATATCGCTTTCATTACGCTCGATCAATACGTCGGCATACAGCTTACGGGGTGTTGGGTGTTTTTTGATTTTCTGGTACATCAAAGGCTGTGTAGCATTCGGCTCATCAGCTTCGTTGTGACCATGACGGCGATAACAAACCAGATCAACAATCACGTCTTTACGGAACGTATTTCGATAATCCAGTGCTATTTGTGTCACAAAGGCGACCGCTTCAGGGTCATCAGAATTCACGTGGAAAATTGGAGCCTGTACCATCTTGGCAATGTCAGTACAGTACATGGTGGAACGCATGTCATGAGGATTAGACGTGGTAAAGCCCACTTGGTTATTAACCACAATCCTAACCGTACCACCCACTCTAAACCCACGAGCTTGAGACATATTAAAGGTTTCAGCAACCACGCCTTGACCAGCAATGGCTGAATCACCGTGTATTGTAATAGGCAAGACTTTACTGCCATCTTTATCACCTAACCGATCTTGGCGAGCTCTTACTGAGCCAATAACAACAGGGTTCACAATCTCTAGGTGAGATGGGTTGAATGCTAATGCTAAATGCACATCCCCACCTGGTGTTGCGAAATCTGCTGAGAAACCTTGGTGATATTTAACATCACCCGTGCCCCAAGTTTCATCGTGCTTCTTACCTGCAAACTCATCAAACAAGTCTTGCGGCTTTTTACCCAACACGTTAACAAGCATGTTAAGACGACCACGGTGAGCCATCCCAATAACCACTTCTCGAATACCTTGTGTGCCAGCATGACGAATTAATTCCTTCGTCATCGGTACCAATGCGTCACCGCCTTCTAAGGAGAAACGTTTTGCACCTGGAAATTTCGCGCCTAAATAGCGCTCAAGACCTTCCGCTGCCGTTAACTCTTCGAGGAAAGCGTGTTTCTTGTCAGTATCAAAGGAGGGTTGACCCACAACAGACTCTAAACGTTGTTGAATCCAACGTTTTTGCTCCGTGTTTGTCATGTGCATGTATTCAGCGCCTACAGAACCACAGTAGGTTTTCTGCAGGGCTTTGTGGAGGTCTCTTAATGTCATGTTTTCTTGGCCAATGGCAAAAGAACCAACATTAAAAGTTTCGTCTAAATCATCATCCGTGAGGGAGTGGAATGCAGGATCAAGCTCTGCAACGGGGGGACGTTTCCACAACCCTAATGGGTCAAGATCTGCTGCTTGATGACCGCGAAAGCGGTATGCGTTGATAAGCTGTAGTACTTTTACTTGCTTAGCATCGACTTCAGGATCACTTACTTGCGCACTTGAATGCTTTGTTTCTTTAGCGAGTCGTCGGAAGTAATCACGGACACGTGAATGCGGTTGTTCCACCACATCATCAGGCTGCATAGGCAGCTCATCAAAAACACGTTTCCACTCTTCACTTACCTGTTCAGGATCACTTAGATACAGTTCGTAGAGGTCTTCTACATAGGTTGCATTGGCGCCAGCCAAGTGTGAAGACTCGAGCCATGCCTTCATCACGCCGTTGTGCATATTTTCCCTTACCAGTAGTAGTTTTCATGGTTGCTGCGGTCTACGCCGAGCAATCGAAAGTCGATTCTCACAGAGCCGTTCTGCTCGAATCGACAATTTTATTTCGCTAAAACACCATCGACGATTAAATCGAGCGGTTCACCAACATCGATTTAATATGACCAATCGCTTTTGTTGGGTTCAATCCTTTAGGACATACACTGACACAGTTCATGATACCGTGACAACGAAATACGCTAAACGCATCGTCCAATTCTGACAAACGTTCTTCTGTTGCCGTATCGCGGCTATCGATAAGCCAACGGTAAGCAGCAAGCAAACCAGCAGGACCGATAAACTTATCTGGATTCCACCAGAAAGACGGGCAAGATGTTGTACAACAAGCACACATTATGCACTCATATAAGCCATCTAAATGTGCTCGTTCTTCAGGAGATTGTAAATTCTCTCTCGAAGGAGGTAAATTACCATCAGAAACAAGAAATGGCTTAACTTTCGAGTAGTTATCATAAAACTGAGTCATGTCGACAATCAAGTCTCGAACGACAGGTAATCCAGGTAAAGGACGAATAATTATCTTATCGCCCCCTAACGCTGACAACGGCGTGATACATGCTAAGCCATTTTTACCATTCATGTTGAGACCGTCAGAACCACAAACACCCTCGCGACACGAGCGTCTAAATGAAATACTTGGATCTTGCTCTTTAAGCAAAATTAACGCATCCAAAAGCATCATGTCAGAGCCTTCATCCACCTCAAGGGTGTAATCTTTCATGTAGGGCTTTTGATCAACATCAGGGTTGTAACGATACAAAGAGAAATTCAGTTGCATAATTTGGTCCTCCTCTTAGTACGTACGTGCTTTTGGTGGAAAAGCGTCACGATGTACTGGTTCCATATTTACGCCACGCTTAGACATAGCTTCCGTCTCAGGATTGTAAATTGAGTGACATAGCCATTGCTCATCATCACGATCCGGGAAATCGAATCGGGCGTGCGCCCCGCGACTTTCTGTACGGAAGTTTGCTGCCACAGCGGTTGCAAAAGCCGTTTCCATCAAGTTCTCAAGCTCTAAACATTCGATACGTTGAGTGTTGAACTCTGTAGATTTATCAGAAAGATACGCGTTATTCAAACGTTCACGAATGACTTTTAGCTCTTCAAGCCCTTTCGCCATTGCGTCGCCTTCACGGAATACTGAGAAATTATTCTGCATACATTGCTGTAGATCTTTACGAATCTGCGCTGGGTCTTCACCGCCAGTGCTATTTTCCCAACGGTTGTAACGCGCGAGAGAACGTTCGATATCAGCGTCAGTTGCCGGTTTTGCTTCGGCTTGTTTATTCAGTGTTTCACCAAGGTGTAAACCTGTCGCTCGACCAAATACAACTAAATCTAGCAGTGAATTTCCGCCTAAACGGTTTGCGCCATGCACAGAAACTGAAGCAATTTCACCACAAGCAAATAGGCCTTGAATCTCAACATCAGTCCCATCGGCATCTTGTTTAATAGCTTGCCCGGACACCTGCGTTGGTACACCGCCCATCATGTAGTGACAAGTTGGGATCACTGGAATCGGCTCTTTTACTGGATCAACGTGAGCAAACGTACGAGATAATTCACAAACACCTGGTAGGCGAGATTCAAGTGTCTCTTTTCCTAGATGGTCAAGTTTCAGCTTAATATGTGGACCCCAAGGACCATCGCAACCACGACCTTCGCGGATTTCAATCATCATTGAACGTGCCACAACATCACGGCCAGCCAAATCTTTTGCATTCGGTGCATAACGCTCCATGAAACGTTCACCGTCTTTATTAAGTAGATAGCCACCTTCGCCACGACAACCTTCAGTGACCAGCACACCAGCGCCAGCAATGCCCGTTGGGTGGAACTGCCACATCTCAATATCTTGCATTGGGACGCCAGCACGAATTGCCATGCCAACACCATCACCGGTATTGATATGCGCGTTCGTTGTCGAGGCATAGATACGACCAGCGCCGCCTGTTGCCAAAATCGTCGCCTTGGATTTGAAGTAGCACACTTCGCCTGTTTCCATGCAAAGTGCCGTACAGCCCATTACCGCGCCGTCTTCGTTTTTAACAAGGTCAAGCGCGTACCATTCAGAGAAGATGGTCGTTTTGTGTTTAATATTTTGTTGATACAAAGTGTGCAATAAGGCGTGACCAGTACGGTCTGCAGCCGCCGCAGTACGTGCTGCTTGCTCTCCGCCAAAGTTCTTTGATTGTCCGCCAAATGGGCGTTGATAGATTGAACCATCATCAAAGCGAGAGAATGGTAAGCCCATTTTCTCAAGCTCAATCACAGATTCAGGCCCATTTTTACACATATATTCAATCGCATCTTGGTCACCGATGTAATCGGAACCTTTAACCGTATCGTACATATGTTGTTCCCAGTGATCCTCATGCGCATTGCCTAGCGCCACAGTAATACCACCTTGAGCGGACACCGTATGTGAACGAGTTGGGAAAACTTTAGATAAAAGAGCACAGCTTAAGCCTTGCTCTGAAATTTGTAGAGCAGCGCGCATACCCGCACCGCCAGCGCCGATTACAACAGCGTCAAACTCTCGAACTGGAATAGTCACTTACGCACCCCACAGAATAAAGAAACCAGAAAAGAAATAACCAAGAAGTGTGGCAACAATCGCAAGTTGCAGTCCACCACGTAACTTAGTGCATTTGATATAGTCTGTAAGTACTTGCCATAGGCCAATCCATGCATGAATCAGCACTGATGTCAGGGCGAGCATAGTGAAGACTTTCGTAAACGTCCCACCAAAGAATTGCGTCCATGACACATAAGAGATATCGCCAGAAAAGGCACAAAAGCTTACGATGTAAATCGTATAAAGCGTCATAATGATCGCGGTTGCACGAATTAACAAGAAATCGTGAACACCATTACGACCAACTGAAGAAACACTACCTACCATACTAATACTCCCGCCAGCAGAGACAGAATACCTGTCAAGATGAAGGAAACCTTGGCACTTTTTGCTCCAGTATCGAGCTCTTCAAAATAACCAAGATCCATAAGCAAATGACGAATACCACCAACAATGTGGTAAGCCAATGCAGTCAAAATCCCCCACAAGATAAACGTAACGAAGAAACCATCAACGATTTCAGCCGCTTGCGAAAATCCAATAGGTGATGAAAGTGACTTGGATAGTAACCATAGGAGGATTCCAATCGACACAAAAGTAATCACACCCGACACTCGGTGCAGGATGGACGCGATTGCTGTGATTGGCATTTTTATTGTCTGTAAATCTAAATTAACAGGTCTGGGCTTTCTTTCTTTCATGGGCTTGCTCACTCAGCTCCATTGAGCATTTATTGTTATAGATAAATTTTGGCACGTAAGCCTCAAAAATTAACACAAACTTAACAAATTTCCCGTGTTACAAGAGAGATAATTGTAAATGAAATGTTAAAGGACCGCAGTTAAAACCGACCTCACTTCGGTTTGCACCCTAGATTTTATAAGGACTTGGCCAAAATTTTCACCGCAACTATACGGCTGGCAACATTCTAATACAATTACCGTAACAAAATATGCTACACAGCACAGATTTTTAACCATTTTTACTCAAAAAATCATAACAAGTGCACACAAAACCGTATATAAATTGACTTTGAACTCGAAGCAAAGTAAAAAATTGGCACATAAACATCCTGGACGGATTAATAATAAACAAAGGAGATTGTTATGGCGGATAAGAAAGCGACCCTTCACATCGAAGGTACCGCACCGATCGAATTGCCGATTATGGAAGGTTCACTTGGACCGGAAGTGGTTGACGTTCGTAAGCTTGGAGCAAATGGTTATTTCACTTTTGACCCAGGTTTTCTTGCCACTGCATCCTGTGAATCTCAAATCACGTACATCGACGGAGACAAAGGTGTGTTGCTGCACCGTGGTTTCCCAATCGATCAATTGGCTAACAATGCAGATTACCTAGAAGTATGTTATATCCTTCTCATGGGAGAAGCACCGACTCGCGAAGCTTATGAGAGCTTTAAACAAACGGTGACTCGTCACACAATGGTTCACGAGCAAATCGCAAGTTTCTTCCACGGCTTCCGTCGTGACGCTCACCCGATGGCAGTAATGTGTGGCGTAGTTGGCGCTCTTGCAGCCTTCTATCACGACTCTTTAGACGTCAATAATGACAATCATCGTGAAATCGCCGCCTATCGTCTCATTTCGAAGATGCCAACACTTGCTGCGATGTGTTACAAATACTCAATCGGTCAACCATTCATCTATCCACGTAACGATCTGACTTACGCGGAAAACTTCCTACACATGATGTTTGCTAATCCATGTGAAGAATATGAAGTCAATCCTATCGTTGCTCGCGCAATGGATAAGATTTTCACTCTGCATGCTGACCACGAACAAAATGCATCAACATCAACAGTACGTCTTGCAGGTTCATCTGGTGCTAACCCGTTTGCTTGTATTGCGGCTGGTATTGCTTCGCTTTGGGGCCCTGCGCACGGCGGCGCTAACGAAGCGTGCTTGCGTATGCTGGAAGAAATCGGTTCAGTCGACAACATTCCAGAATATGTTGATAGAGCAAAAGACAAGGATGACCCATTCCGCTTAATGGGCTTTGGTCACCGTGTTTATAAGAACTATGACCCACGAGCAACGGTTATGCGTGAAGCTTGCCATGACGTTCTCAAGGAACTAAACATTCAAGATCCTCTTCTTGATGTTGCTATGGAGCTTGAGCGTATTGCGCTGTCTGACGAGTACTTTGTTTCGAAGAAACTGTATCCAAACGTAGACTTTTACTCAGGCATCATCTTGAAAGCAATTGGTATTCCGGTCTCTATGTTCACGGTTATCTTTGCGATGTCTCGTACCGTTGGCTGGATTGCACACTGGAACGAAATGCACAGTGACCCTGCAAACCGAATTGGTCGTCCACGCCAGCTTTACACCGGTGAAGATATGCGTGATTTCAGACCGTTACACGAACGTGAATAACAACGTTTTATTTGGGCTCAACGTCTTTTTGAGCCCACTTTAACCCAAAAAAGAGCAGCGCCAGGGCTGCTCTTTTTTTTCGTAAAATCCAACCATGCCCTCGCTGCAAACACACTGGGCTTTTTAAGATGCGTTATACGGGGTTATCAATATCGATAAACTCAACGTCAAGGTCATGCTCACTCGCTAGCCATTCACCCAACGCTTTAATGCCATACCGCTCCGTGGCGTGATGCCCAGCTGAAAAGTAGTGAATCCCCATTTCACGTGCAATATAGGTGGTTCGCTCAGAGATTTCACCCGACACAAATGCATCAAGGCCGTGAGAAGCGGCAAGCTCAAGATAATCCTGACCACCACCTGTACACCAGCCCACCGTTTCTATTGGTTTATCCACGTCAGGTGCAATATGCAAGGGTTCACGATTAAGCACTGTCGCAATGGTTTTGGAAAACTCATGACCAGAGACCGGCGCCTTTAAGCGGCCATACATAGCCACAGATTGAGGATGCCCCTCTAAGCCACCTTCCACATCAATACCAAGCAATTGAGCCAACTGGGCATTGTTACCGAGCTCTGGGTGGATATCTAGCGGAAGATGGTAGCCAAATAAATTAATGTCGTGTTTGATTAAGCTACGAATACGTTGTCCTTTCATCCCTCGAATGGCCTCTGTTTCTCCTTTCCAAAAGTACCCATGATGGACCAAGATAGCATCAGCATTAACGGCAATAGCATGATCAATCAGCGCTTGAGAAGCGGTAACACCTGTGACTATTTTATTGATCTGAGATGTCCCCTCTACCTGTAATCCATTGGGGCAGTAATCTTTAATGAGTTGCGGGGCCAGTTTCTCGTTTAATACGGCTTCAAGTTGTAGATGATTCATGCAAATTCCTGATTTGTTTCTTGATCCAAATGGTTATAGCAATTTAATCTAAGGCTGTCGAAAGGAAATAAGAGCACTCATGACTACAGACGACCTCAATGAATTTACATCATGGATATCAACCTCTACAAGCCTTGTCTTTGGCGATCCGCGAATAGCAATCCGCTTACCGACCAAGGTCGATCATTCTTTATCTAAATCTGCGCCCTACAAAGGCAACCCTAGATTGGGGTTTCTTTACCAAGAGCTATGCCGACGACAATTTGAACAACACCCTAATTACACGGTCCTTGCGGAAGAGATCCAATTGCAAGAAGGCAAGCGGACATTAGGTGCCATCGATTTTCTGCTCCAGAACCAACGAAATGGCGACGTGGAACATTGGGAAGTTGCGATCAAGTTCTACCTGCTTAAAGATGGTCAATGGTTTGGCCCTAACGCCAAAGACAGGCTTGACCTCAAGCTATCTCGAATGATGCATCACCAGCTCATGATGAGTGACACGCTTGCATTTCAAGAGCAGTTTCCTAATCATAAACCTGCCAACAAGCATCTTTTGATGCAGGGAAGGCTCTACATCAACCCATTTGATTGTGAATCAGTACCGACACAATGCCTCGAACTAGACATAGACACGGCTAACGTGTCGGGCCGTTGGTGTTATCAAAAAGACATCCACAAACTTAATGAGCCCATGTATGTACTGCCAAAACACCGCTGGGCAACGGGCTTTATTGATGGAGAGTCTGCGATGAATAAAAAGCCTGAGGCTTTAGTGAGCTGGCCCGGACATTTTGTTCATTGCCAATCAGAGTCTGGCGTGTTTTGGTTCATTGTTCCGAATGACTGGCCACAAAGTTCTATGTAAACATGCCAGAGTCAGACACGAGACGATCAAAAAAAGGCGCATTAAGCGCCTTTTTTATTGTCCAATGTGGATCTCGCTATGGGCGATAAACCTTAACATTGGCAAACCCTTGCTCTTGAAGGTACAGCGCTTGTAATCGACTCATCACACCTCGGTCACAATACAGCAAGTACGTTTTCGATTGGTCAAGATCGCCAAACTGAGTGCCAAGCTTGAAGAAAGGTAGATGCTTCACTTCCACACCGTCCAGTACTAGAGGGCTTTCCTCTTCTTCATCAGCGCTACGGATATCAAGTACAATCGCATGCTCTTCAACGGCTTGTACTTGCTCAACTTCCGGTGCTTTTTCTTGGCTTTGTTTCTCAATGTCACGAATATCCATTACACGTGCGTCAAGAACCACTTGCTCTAGAATAGAAAAATCGAACTTTTCTTCTTCTTTTTCAAGCTTGGCTTTTACGGCTTTTACTGTCGGTTTTTTAGAAATCACACCACAGTATTCTGGCATTGTTTTAGCAAAATCCTCGGTACCAATCTCACGGGCAACATCGATGATGTCCTCTTTATCCCAGTTGATCAATGGACGAAGGATCAAGGCATCTGTCACACCATCAATATGGCGCAAGTTGGTCAGTGTTTGACTCGATACCTGACCAAGCGCTTCACCAGTGACTAGGGCTTGAATACCAAATTTGTCCGCGACCATGCCACCCGCACGCATGAACATACGTTTAAGGACCACACCCATCTGGCCGTCGTCAACTTTTTCTAAAATTTCCGCAACAACCGGCTCAAAATCAACAGAGATAAACTTAACTTTTGCTGATGAACCGTACTTGTTCCATAAATAATGCGCCACTTGCTTAACGCCGATTTCATGCGCTGGACCGCCAAGATTAAAGAAACAGTAATGTGTTTTCGAACCACGTTTGATATGCAAGTAACTAGAAACACCGGAATCAAAGCCTCCCGAGATCAAGCTCAGCAAGTCTTCCTGTGTACCTAGTGGGAAACCACCCAGACCTTTGTAACGCGCAATGACCTGATTGAGCTTGTCATTGGTGACTTCAATATTGACTGTCACGTCCGGTTTATTCAGCTTAACGCGTGCCGATTCAATGGCCTGATTTAAGCCACCGCCAACATAACGCTCTAATTCAATTGACGTAAACTCATGCTTACCACGACGCTTAGCTCGTACCGAGAACGATTTATCGATAATACGTCGACCGTTAAGCTCTAGTACTTGCTCGTAGATATCATGCATATCTGTAAAATCAGATTGTTGCACCTCTAAAACATGATGAATCCCTGATGAGTGCGTCAGGATTTCTAGTACTTCATTGTAGTATTGCGACGAGTTTGCCGTCACTTCAATGTGATCGCGACGGTTAATCACCGCAACAGACTCAGTACGGCGTTGAATAATAATACGTAAATTGGACTCAAGGATTTTAGTAAAGCGCTTACGCACTGATTCACTTTTAACAAAAATCTCTGGATGGGGTTTTACAATAAATCTCATAGTCTAATCACATCTCATTGGAATGCTGTCAATCAACTCGACAGGCGTGGCAATACATCAATTTTAGTACAAAATTCACGACTCTTGCGGCATCAATATTGACGCAAAAAGTTTAGGGGAATTCGTCAGGGGCGCAAGTATATACCCAACTGACTCTTGGATTCCAGTTTATGACGGCTGATCACCTGAGATCTCGGTAAAAACCAAGTATTCACAGTGAGTGAGGATCAAAAAAAACGCCAATACAAAAGCACTGACGTTTTTATCAAATTCACTAAAGCTACTTGCCGTCTGCGGACACCTCGTCGGTAAACAGAGGCTCACCTTGCATGATACTAATTTCAACACGTCGATTTCTAGCGCGCTGCCTTTCCGTATCGTTCGCCACTAATGGCTCTGTATCGGCAACACCTAATACTCGCAGCCTTTGATGTGAAAACCCTTCAACCTTCTCCATCTCTTGCGCTACGGATACCGCCCGCTGAGAAGAGAGATCCCAATTTGAGCGATACAGCTCGGAATCTAATGGCGTATTATCGGTATGGCCTGATACTCGTACTAGTCCTGGAATGTCTTTAGCAAGATCAGCGACTTGGCGCACCAATGGCCTGAATTTAGGCTGCAAAAATGCAGACCCTTCGGGAAATGCCCCTTTTTCTTCGATTCTAATCACAAGTTGCTGGCCTAGATTTTCTACCTCAACCGCCCCTTGTTTGATCTCTTGCTGAAGCGCAGTCTTGATCGCTTCTTCCAGTTTTTCTAGATCTTTAGAGGCCTCTTGGCTGTCAGATTCACTCTCAGAAGATGCGGTACCAATTTGATTTTTCTGTGTTCGGTCAGCAGTCTGGCCACCTGTGATTTTGCCGTCATCACGCTGGTTGCCACCAGCACGATCAGAATCACCCTCTTGAAACTCCAAGGTTTGTTGAGTGATATCGATGGTTTGTTGCATAATCACATCTATCGGCGTGGGCTCAGGACGACCTGGACGAAATTCCAAAGCAATGATACTCGTCCCTTTGGGGATGTCTTTGACTTCCAGTCTATTTTGCACGCCAAAAGCAAATTTCATTGAACCTGCAATTTGCTTGAATTTTAGAACATCCATCTCAGAAAAGGACAATAGCAAAACAAAGAAACACATCAACAACGACATAAGATCGGCAAAGGTGCCCATCCACTGAGGGAGTCCTGGAGGTGGACAATCACATTGCTTGTCTTCTTCAGTCATGATGCCTCCCCGCGCTTATTCGCTCAATGTGCTGGCGTGCCATATTACTCACCGTCCAAGTCAAAAGCGCGCTTGCTTTCATTCAGATAGTTTTTAAGATAACCATCAATAACACGAGGGTTCTGGCCGTCTTGAATCGCTAGCACTCCGTCCATAATCAAGCGACGATTAAGCTTTTCTTGCTCTCGACGTAGCGTCAATTTATCGGCAATAGGGAAGAACAGCATATTGGATAGTATCGCGCCATACAGTGTCGTCAACAAGGCAACCGCCATGGCCGGCCCGATAGATTTGGGATCGTCCATATTCGACAACATCGCCACCAACCCAATCAGGGTGCCAATCATGCCCATTGCAGGCGCGACATCACCAAAAGCCCTAAAGACACTGGCGCCTTTGACGTGTCTTTCATCGGTCAACGCAATGTCTTTTTGCATCGCGTTCCTCACCACTTCTGCATCATGTCCATCCACTAGCAAATCGATGCCCTTCTGCATGAAGCTATTTTGAATATCCATTTCTTCAAGCGCTAAAAAGCCACCTTTACGAGCTGCATCCGCCATTTCCACGATTTTCGCAATGAGGTCTTCAGGCTCATCGGTCTTAAACATAAAGGCCTTACCGGCAATCTTTGCAGCACTAAAGAATTGGCTCAACGTGAACTTCATCAAAACAACAAAAGTTGAACCACCGATCACAATAAACACAGAAGTGGTGTCGAAATAGATCATGATGCTTCCGCCAAGCACCATGGCCGTAATAATAGATGCAACCCCACCGATGAGGCCAATAAGCGTCGCTAAATCCACTCAATACTCCGTTATAATTTGACGTCGCACATAACCGTTTTTCGGTTGATAATGCGCTTGAGTCTATCGCTTTATAATGAGGTTATCGACCACACCTCAATATCTTTAAGTTATTTATGACCATAAAATCACAGTTTTAGACATAAGTACTGTAAACCAGTAGGCATTGGTAGGGCTAAGTTGCAATGAGCTGATGACAAAACACCGTCAACCTTGGTTAAAAATTGGCTAGCCACACATCTCTATTACATTTTTGACACCATTAGTTTGACCATCTGGCAAGGCTCCTGTAACGTTCGATCATTTCGGATAAAACAAGTACGTTATGGCGACGAAAAAACCAGAAAACATGTCATTTGAAGCAACAATTGACGAACTCGATCAGCTTGTCGAACAGCTCGAAAACGGCGACTTAGCCCTTGATGATGCCCTCAAAAAATTTGAACGCGGTATTGCCTTAGCTCGAGCCGGCCAACACAAGCTTACCGATGCAGAACAGAAAGTCAGCATTCTTCTTAGTAAGGACGATAACGCTGAGCTGCAAGATTTCCCTCAACAGCCAGAATAAAGTCAAAAGAGAGTGCCTACATGATCGAGACTTTGCAGTCTTATCAGACAAGAAATAACCAGCAACTCAATGCGTGGTTAGACACAAACCCATTCCAGCAGCAACGTCTAACCGAAGCGATGCGCTATGCGCTTTTGCTTGGCGGAAAGCGAGCACGCCCATTTTTGGTATACGCTACCGGTCAAATGCTCGGATGCTCACGTGAAGAGCTTGATACCCCGGCAGCAGCCATTGAGTGCATCCACGCCTATTCGCTCATTCACGACGACCTTCCTGCGATGGACGACGACGAGCTGCGCCGTGGTCAAGCCACTTGCCATATAGAATTCGATGAAGCCACTGCCATTTTGGCAGGCGATGCACTACAAACACTCGCATTTACTATACTTGCAGACGGTATGATTGCTCCCAATGCTGAAGCCCAGCGTATAACCATGATAAAACAACTTGCCAGCGCCTCTGGTGCAGCAGGCATGTGTATAGGGCAATCGTTAGATCTAGAAGCGGAAAACCGCTTCGTTGGCATTGATGAGTTGGAACAAATTCATCGCCATAAAACCGGCGCTTTAATCAAGTGCGCGGTACAACTTGGTGCACTGGCGAGCGGTGAGAAAGGGTTGGCGGTTTTACCACAACTTGAAAAGTTTGCCGATGCCGTAGGGCTCGCGTTCCAAGTCCACGATGACATACTTGATGTCATCGGAGATACCGAAACACTTGGCAAGCCCCAAGGCTCTGATCAAGAGTTAAACAAAAGCACCTACCCTGCCCTACTGGGTTTGGAAGGGGCACAACAAAAAGCACAAACACTTTTCGAAGAAGCGCTTTGTGCTTTAGATGCGATCCCCTACAATACGCAATTACTTGAAGATTTCGCCCGATATGTCATCGAGCGCAACAATTAACAATACTAAGCGCTGAATTACTATGACACTTGATATTTCCAAATATCCGACACTGACATTAGCAAATACGCCAGAAGAGCTGCGTCTGATGCCTAAGGAGTCACTTCCTAAGCTCTGCGAAGAGCTACGGACGTATTTGTTAAATTCAGTTAGCCAGTCGAGCGGCCACCTTGCTTCCGGTCTTGGAACGGTTGAGCTGACTGTCGCCCTACACTACGTCTACAATACCCCATTTGACCAACTTATTTGGGATGTGGGACACCAGGCTTACCCACACAAAATCCTGACGAACCGCCGAGAAAAAATGTCGACGATTCGCCAAAAAGATGGGCTACACCCTTTTCCATGGCGAGAAGAAAGTGAGTACGACGTATTATCTGTCGGTCACTCATCGACCTCGATCAGTGCGGCGCTTGGTATTGCGATTAGTGCGCAAAAAGAACAACAAAACCGCAAGGTCGTGAGTGTAATTGGTGATGGTGCGATTACCGCAGGCATGGCCTTTGAGGCACTCAATCATGCCGGTGATATCCACCCAGACATGCTGGTTATCCTCAATGATAACGAGATGTCGATTTCAGAAAACGTTGGTGCGCTAAATAACCACCTAGCACAAGTTCTATCTGGAAGCCTGTACACCTCGATCCGTGAAGGCGGCAAAAAAGCCTTGTCGGGACTACCACCAATTAAAGAATTGGTGCGACGTACAGAAGAACACCTAAAAGGAATGATCGTTCCTGGAACGTTATTCGAAGAGTTTGGTTTCAACTACATCGGCCCTGTTGACGGCCATGACGTGAATGAGCTAATCAAGACGCTAAAAAATATGCGTGAGCTGAAAGGCCCGCAATTTCTTCATATCATGACCAAAAAAGGCAAAGGCTATGAACCTGCGGAGAAAGATCCGATAGGCTATCATGGCGTTCCTAAGTTCGACCCATCGCACTCAAGCCTGCCAAAGAGCACGTCAAGCAAGCCAACGTACTCTAAAATTTTTGGTGACTTTCTTTGTGATATGGCGGCACAAGATCCTAAACTGATGGCGGTCACACCGGCTATGAGAGAAGGCTCTGGTATGGTTCGCTTCTCGAAAGAGTACCCTGAGCAGTACTTCGATGTTGCGATTGCTGAGCAACACGCGGTGACCCTGGCAACGGGCATGGCGATAGCAGGTAATCATCCTATCGTGGCAATCTACTCCACATTCCTACAGCGTGGTTATGACCAACTCATTCACGATGTGGCGATCATGAACTTACCGGTTATGTTTGCTATTGATCGCGCAGGTTTAGTGGGGGCTGACGGTCAAACACACCAAGGGGCTTTTGATCTCAGCTTCATGCGCTGCATTCCGAACATGGTCATTATGGCCCCAAGCAACGAAGATGAATGTCGTCAGATGTTATATACCGGACATATTCACAACGGACCTAGTGCAGTACGTTACCCTAGAGGCAGCGGCAATGGCACCACTCCTGAGAGTGTATTCACTGCCCTCGACATAGGCAAAGGTCGCATTGTTAAAGAAGGTCATAAGATCGCAATTTTGTCTTTTGGTACCTTCCTTGAAAGTGCACTCGTCGCTGCGGAATCATTGGATGCGACGGTCGCAGATATGCGATTTGTGAAACCTCTGGATGAGGCGCTGATTCGGGAGCTTTGTCAGTCTCACGATGTCATAGTCACGCTTGAAGAAAATGCAATTGCAGGCGGTGCTGGTGCTGGTGTGATTGAGTTTATGATGAAAGAAAAGCTTCTCAAACCTGTCCTTAACCTTGGTCTGCCTGATCGATTTATTGCCCAAGGTACCCAAGATGAATTACATGCAGAGCTTGGTCTAGACGCCGCTGGAATTGAACAATCAATCCGTGATTATCTCACTAAGTAGTTAAGCTGATTAACAATTTAGTCTAAATATAAAACAAAAAAAGCCGCTGAATAATATCAGCGGCTTTTTTAATAACTACATCGTGTCATAAACGCATTACGCGTTCGCTTCACGCTCTGCAATAAACGCTAAGGCCATCTTGATGCGAGCGATCACGCGCTCTTTACCAACAAGTTCCATAACGGCATCGACAGATGGAGATTGACCACCACCGGTCACCGCAACACGCAATGGCATGCCAATCTTACCCATACCGATTTCTAACTCTTCGCATACCGCTGTAATGACATTGTCTTTGATGCTTTGGGTTGTCCATTCTTCGAGCGCTTCAACTTTTGCCAACGCTGCTTCCAATGGACCTTTCGCTACACCGCGTAAGTGCTTCTTCGCCGCACCCGCTTCAAACTCAGAGAAATCTTCATAGAAATAACGAGACTGCTCAGCAAGTTCAATCAAGGTATTACAACGCTCACCTACCAATGTGATCACTTCTGTAATCGCAGGGCCGTTATCTGTCTTAATAGTTTGCTGGTCAAGGTGCCATTGCAGGTACTTAGCCACATACTCTGGTTCCGATGTCTTAATGTAGTGGTTGTTTAACCACAACAGTTTGTCCGTATTGAACGCAGATGCCGACTTACTGATCGCATCTAGACTAAATAAATTGATCATTTCTTCTTGGGAGAAAATCTCTTGGTCACCATGAGACCAACCCAGACGAATCAAGTAGTTGTTTAGCGCATTTGGCAGGTAACCTTCGTCGCGGTATTGCATAACTGAAACCGCACCATGGCGCTTCGACAGTTTTGCACCGTCATCACCCAGAATCATGGCACAGTGAGCGAACGTTGGGACCGGGGCGCCTAGCGCTTCATAGATATTAATCTGACGAGGCGTGTTGTTGATATGGTCTTCACCACGAACAACATGGGTAATGCCCATATCCCAATCATCGACAACCACAACGAAGTTGTAAGTTGGCGCGCCATCAGTACGACGAATGATCAGATCATCCATTTGGCTATTAGCAATCTCGATACGACCACGAATTTGGTCTTCAAAGACCACACTGCCTTCTTTAGGGTTGCGGAAGCGAATCACGCAAGCATCGCCTTCTTTAGCAGCAGCGTTAGCCGCAACAATTTTAGGATGATTTGCATCGTAACGAGGCATTTCTTTATTCGCTTCTTGTTCAGCACGAATCTCTTCAAGTAGCTCTTTAGGCGCATAACACTTGTACGCTTTATCTTCAGCAAGCAGGCGCTCAACGACTTCGTTGTAGCGATCAAAGCGTTTAGACTGGAAGTAAGGACCCTCATCCCACTCCAATCCCATCCACGTCATGCCTTCAAGAATCGCATCGACCGCTTCTTGAGAGTTGCGTTCTAGATCGGTATCTTCAATACGTAAAACGAATTCACCGCCTTGGCTTTTCGCAAATAACCAAGAATACAGTGCAGTACGTGCACCACCGACGTGAAGATAGCCCGTTGGGCTTGGAGCAAAACGTGTTTTAACCGTCATTGAAAGTACCTTGTTGTCAACTGCGCACGATGCTCGTCATCGTACGTTGCAAATTTTGGACGCCATTTTATCACCTTATATTAAATCTACAACGAATTGCTTGACCTTGCCCTTGCGTCAAGGTTTATGTTGTAACCTCACACCAAGGTTTTTGAGGTTTATGATGCATCATTATGTATTGGATTTATCAGGTCTGTCTTGCTCTCGCTGTGTCAACAAACTAGAGGCGGCGCTCAAGCAATCATTAAATGACATTATTATCCACTCGATCACTACGACACAATTGCAGGTTTCTTCCACATTACCATTGGCAGCGATCTACCCGATTATCTCCCAACTTGGTTACACCGCTACTGAGACGCTTCACTTCTCGCTCACTGGATTAAGCTGTGGCAAATGCGTCGCAAAGCTAACGCAACAATTAGAGCAGTATGACGAACTGTCCATTATCCACCTCGATAAGTTGTCACTCATTGTTAGCCGCTCGAACCCAAACATCAATATTGCCGATATCGTGACACACGCTGGCTATCAAGCGACGCTGCACACTGGCGATACGCTCGTTGATCATGGTGATGTACATGTCGATCAGGTATCAACGGTAGAACCGAAACAAAGCCACGACCGAGTGTTAACCTCACCCGCACCTCAGATTAACCACCAGAACCACACTACTAACGAGAGTGACCGCAGTGTTCAACTTCTCATCCAAGGCATGACTTGTGCCAGTTGTGTCTCTTCTGTTGAGCAAGCGCTCAAACAAGTGGATGGTGTCAACCAAGCGAGTGTTAACCTGGCGGAACAAAGTGCCATGGTATCGATAGAAAATGACAAAGATGCCGCCGCATTATTGATTCCAGCGATCGAAGAGGCTGGCTATCATGCGGAAATCGTTATCGACCTTTCATCAAGTCAAGCGACCCAACAACAGCGACTCCTGGATCATCAGCGGCACCAAAAGAAAAATACCATCATAGCGCTATCGCTTGGAGCGCCTTTGATGCTTTGGGGAGTACTAGGTGGCAATATGATCATTCGAAACCCTCAGGACCAAGTCGTGTGGGGCGTAATAGGTCTTGCGTGTTTATGGCTGCTTGCCACCGCTGGGCGTGACTTTTTTGTCAACGCCGCTAAAGCGCTAAAACATAAACGTGCCACTATGGATACTCTAGTGGCACTTGGTACTGGTGCGGCATGGTTTTATTCAACACTGGTCGTGATCAAACCCGATTGGTTCCCTATTCAATCTCGCCACGTATACTTCGAAGCAAGCGCAATGATTATCGGCTTGATTTCTCTCGGGCATTTTATTGAGGCCAAAGCAAAATCTACAACAAATCAATCGCTTCAGGCATTAATGACGCTACAACCTCAATATGCTGTTGCCATTATCGACGGTAAAGATACGGTCCTCTCTATCGCAGAGATTACGCTGGGAATGACGCTGCGCATTAAGCCTGGAGAAAAAATCCCCGTAGATGCCTACGTGACGCAAGGAGAAAGCTATATTGATGAGTCCATGCTAACCGGGGAACCTATTGCAATATCAAAACAGCAAGGCGATACCGTTTCAGCTGGCACGCTCAACCGCAATGGAAGCTTAGTAGTGGTGACCACTGGAGTCGGTGCTGACACCAAACTGTCTAGAATCATCACCATGGTTCGACAAGCACAAAGCAGTAAGCCTGCTATCGCCAAATTGGCGGACTCCATTTCTGCAGTGTTTGTCCCTGTAGTGGTGGTCATCGCACTTGCATCCGCAATGCTATGGTTTTTCTTTGGACCGGAGCCTCAAGCGAGCTATATGCTTGTTGTCGCCACCACCGTGCTCATTATCGCCTGTCCCTGCGCGCTTGGCCTAGCAACCCCACTCTCTATTACCGTAGGGGTTGGCAAGGCGGCTCAAGCTGGCATCTTAATAAAGGACGCCGACGCGCTCCAAAAACTCAGCAAGGTTAAAGCCGTTGTGTTTGATAAAACAGGGACCCTCACTATTGGCAAACCGACGGTTCAACGCGTATTTTTATTTGGTCTTTCAGAGCCAGATCTCGCGACGCTTATTGTGCCGCTAGAACACCGCTCAGAACACCCATTAGCGAAAGCGGTCACACAGTATTGGGAACGTATTGATACAGCGGTAGACGTCGAGAGATTTGAAAATATTCAAGGGAAAGGCGTTTCTGGCGACATTCTCGGAAAGTCTGTGCTCATCGCCTCCCTTAATCATATCCAATCTATTGGTATTGAAACGTCATCAATTAAACCGGCGTTAGAGCATAGCCGGAGACTAGCTTCTACACCGGTGATTGTTGTCGTTAACGGTCAAATTCAAGCCGTGATTGCCATCGCCGACGAAATAAAACCGGAAGCAAAACAGGCTATCGACGCGTTAACGGCGAATGGTATCCATACTGTCATGCTCACCGGGGATAACCAGCACGTAGCCAACACTGTCGCCGAACAAATTGGTGTCGCACAGACCATAGCAGAGGTGTTACCTGACGAAAAAGCCAATCATATTAAGCAGCTAAAAGCACAATACGGCAGCGTCGCAATGGTCGGGGATGGTATTAACGATGCCCCCGCCTTAGCCGTAGCTGATGTCGGTATTGCGATGGGCTCGGGAAGTGACGTAGCCATTGAGAGTGCCGCAATGACGTTACTTAACAGTAACCCCAACGCCATTAACTATGCGATTGAACTCTCGCGAGCGACGGTAAAAAACATCAAGCAAAACCTGTTTGGCGCATTCGTTTACAACTCGCTCGGCATTCCTATTGCCGCCGGCGCATTGTACCCATTGTTCGGTTTTTTACTCAGCCCAGTCTTTGCCGGCGCGGCGATGGCACTGTCATCCATCACCGTTGTTACCAATGCCAATAGACTCAGACGCTTTAAAAGTAAGCACTGATCAGCTTATTAAACCCATAAACATTACGATTAAGAATAAGGAACTTACTATGTCGACTCCATCACGTTTGATACAAACTCTGACATTATCAATGGCGATGTTCACTGGTACAGCACTAGCAACGAACGTGCTTACTTACAAATCTCCTTACTGTGGATGCTGTAAAGAGTGGGTAAAGCACATGGAAGACTCAGGGTTTGATGTTTCAGTGGAAGAGCACAAAAACATGAACCCTATCAAGCAAAAATTCGGTATCACGCCTGAGCTCGCATCGTGCCATACCGCCGTTATCAATGACTTTGTATTCGAAGGACATGTTCCCGCCGAAGACATCCAGGCGTTTCTCGATAACCCACCTAAAAATGCAAAAGGGTTAGCGGTACCGGGCATGCCTATAGGCTCACCCGGTATGGAGTATGGCGATAAAAAAGACGCGCATGAGGTCTTGGCTTACAATGAAAAAGGGCAAGTATTTAGCTATCGCTCTTATCCATAACACTCGTTATTAATTAACAAACAAGACCCAATATTTCTGAAGTATTGGATCTTGTTCGTTAAAAGTTATATTTCGCCCCCACCACAATCGCATTATTCGCCACCCCAGAGCGGTAATAAGCGTGGCGAAAGTTACCTTGGTTTTTGTATTCAAAATAAGGCTGAAATGCATATTTGGTTAACGTTAAACGAAACTCATGATCCATCGAGTTATCCGTGTACGGGTACCAAGGATAGTAAGCTCCTCCCATATGGTAAACATTATTGTAATGAATCTTTATTGGGTGAGTTTTAAATTGATAAGCAATTTTGTTATCAAATCGATAATCCATATCAGGCTTATACCCCCATTTATCGTGCTTGGCGTACACCTCAATTCGAGTACGATGACTCAACGATACCCCCTCATCAAAATCATAACCCACTTTAAACAATGGACGATATTGCATCGTCTCACCCAATTGCATTAAATGTTCATAACCCGCTCCCAGCCAAAAATTGTCCGATAACACGAATTTCTGTTCAATACCTAATGTTGTCAATGGCGCTCTTGCTGAATGTCCATAATAAACATCATGATGACTATGATGGTGGTCACTATGTGGGGTTGCCCCTAGTGGAATATCTTCAACTTTAAAGCGTATCGTTGTATCGGTATCGAAGGTATGCCCAGCCTCCATTTTTGCCGTAACTTTAGAGTCATAAAGGTAGGTGCTATTAAATTGAACATTACCTTCGATATAGGACGATGAGGCATACAAAGGTAACGAATAAATCAGAAAACAAAACCACAGGGTTACATAGCGAAAATAAATGTGCACAACAATATCCTTACATGCTGAAATTTGGTGAGGATAGTGCCGAGAAGATAGCCGAAGAGCAAATGGAGATAATGTCAATATGAGGACAGAAGAAAAACAATCAAACAAAATATAATTACATTAAAATCAAAAGGTTAACAAAAGCTAAAGTACCACTTTGTCAACGTACTTTGATGAATAATCTAGGGGCCGACAAGCCACTAACAATAACGACCATAATTTAAGCGAAACATACCTAATAAAGTTCAGATAAAATTATCCAAAACTTTCATAAAAGATATGACGACCTATTTAGACTCATCATTTAATCGGTAAAAAAAAGGCCCCTGCCGGGACCTTTACACTATGGAAATATGAACAAATTAACATTCTGGATTAGAAGCCGTAAGAAGCACCAAATACAAGAGCATTGTTCTCGTTATTTGCTTGATTACGGTACTCAAGGTATGGCTGAACACCGCTTCTCGTCCAAGTTGCTCTTAACTCATGATCCATAGAATTATCTGCATCGCCCTGCTTGATTACGTAAACGTTGTTGTAGCTTAAAGCAAGAGGTTGGTCTGAAAATGAGTAAGCAATCTTGTTGTCTAAACGAGTTTCATTATTTCTCGTATCATCAGCCTGAATGTGCTGACGAGTACGGTTACTTAACGATAAACCGTTATCAAAGTTATAACCAATCTTAACAAGAGGGCGGTATTGAAATGTTTCACCATTGTTTATCAAGTGATGATAACCGGCAGCAACCCATAGGTTGTCTGAAATATTAAAGACCTGCTCTACACCGAGCGTGGTAAATGGCGTAGGTGCAGACTCCTTAGATGGATCAAGTTTACCCAAAGGAATACCGTCGAATTCCACTAAAAGCGTCGTATTTGAATCAAATGTATGGCCAGCTTCAAGAGTCGAAGTCTGCTTAGCGCCATGCAAATAACTATCATGGAACTGAACGTTACCTGTTACATAAGAAGAACTTGCGAATGCGCTGGTAGATGCTACTGCTAGTGCGGTTAAGGCGAGAACTTTTTTCATTATAAATACCTATTTAGTTGTTTGTGTGACCGCTTATATTGCCGTCTTGATTCATTGCCTCTTTGGCTTGGGAGCAATTTAACGACAATTAATTCGCGCAACAAATAAATACTTCATTTTAGTGATCGTCCGCACACGAAAATAACAAAATAAATGTAAACACAATAAAATCATAACCTTAAAATGAAAACATAAACCTAAAAACCGTCGATTAGAAAAGGCATTATGATAGCAATCACAAAAACATCGGCAATTTTCCGCCATAAACACAACGAAACAAGTAATATGACGCATTCCTCACTATAGATAAGACTTAAAATGTGATGCAGATCTTGTGATTTAGCTTTTTTATTTTGTTAATTTTCGTCGTTAATTATCGAAGATAATCAAGGTGCTCATCTAAAGCTGGCCAATCGTCAGGCCCAACCTCATAATTAAGGGCAATGCTCTTCATCAAATCTAATGCTTGCTCAGAATCCTCCTTTCAAAGAAAATAAACTCACTAATAGGGTTGCAATGACAGCGGCTATGAAGGAGATGAATCTTGTTGACTATGGATCTAAAAAAATGGTGCTTTGTTTTATTTGTCAGCGGCATATTTAATGCGCAAGCAGAACCATTGGTGTGGAAAGCATCGAAGGGACCGCAAACCTTTTATATTATCGGAACCGTGCATCTAGGTAATGCTTCAATGTATCCCCTACCTCAAGTATTGATTGATAACCTAATGAGTAGTGATGCCGTTATTATTGAGGCCGATTTGACGGAATCCGTAACAATGCCTACTGCCACTAATCACCAACCAATCAAATCCTCACTTGATAGCAAAGAATTCGCGCAGCTTAAGAGGATAGCCACCCACTCCGGGATGAACGTGGAAACAGTAGCTGCATTAGCGCCGTGGCAAGTCGCTCTCATACTACAGAATCATCAATTTCAAAGTTTAGGTTTTCATTCCGATTATGGTGTGGACAGCACTATCGTAAAACTGGCGATGAAGCACGACATTCCCGTTCACGGATTGGAATCTCTTCAATTTCAAATCGACTTGTTATCGAAGCAAGAGGATGACGGCGTTACTATGCTTAAGCAAACCTTGAGCGAATGGAATGAAAGCGGCCAGAATGTCGAGTGCTTGATTGAATCTTGGAAAATGGGTGATATTAATAACTTAAGTCAACTGCTCGATGAGGCCTCCAAGGACGCTAAATTTGAACAAGACTTTATTGTAAATAGGAATTATGACTGGGTTGAGAAGCTCAATTCAGATCCGGTATTTTCTAGTGGCACGTTTACGGTTGCTGTGGGGACACTTCATCTTGTGGGGCAAGAGAGTTTATTACAGTTATTAGCTAAAGAAAATTTTAATACTCAGCTCATTACAACCCCAAACAAAGCGAATTGCACAACTTTATGACTATTATCATGTCTCATTTTTAAGACACCATTTTGATGCTAATTTAAATATTGAGTTTATTTACACAATAAACTCAATCAATTTCATATTAACAATGTAGAATCAACAAACTAATTTATAAGCAACTGATAAATAAACTTTATCTGAGTAAGCCCTAAGATTATGTTAGAAACTAAGTAAGAGAATCAATCTAAATCGCCATCAAAACCATACAACTTCTATTAATGCACCGGATCACTAATGCGATAAATTTCAATCTGTTATTAATTTTCTTTATGTATTAACACTAACTTATTTCTG